>JAHEKP010000019.1 GCA_024638285.1 Cryomorphaceae bacterium | reverse complement strand
TACGGTCGCGGTAAGCATACGTGAGACCTTTCTCAACAGCATTCTTAGCAACAGTCCAAACATTTTTACGACGTCCAAAGTATCCTTTGGCGTGTTTCATCAATTTTTTTCTGCGCTCTCTCGAGGCAACAGAGTTTACTGAACGTGGCATAATTTTTAATTTTTTGCGAGAGGTACTTCTACTGTCTCAAGAAGGTTTAGTTACCCAGCACAGGGTTATTAATTAACTCAAAGGAATTATTTCATTCCAAGCTGCTTCTTGATGTTTGCAACATCAGCATCAGCTACAAGACCAGATTTTGTCAAACGACGTTTCTGGTCGGTTGCTTTCTTCGTCAAAATGTGTGACTTGAAAGCGTGTTTTCTTTTGATCTTACCAGAGCCTGTCAGCTTGAAACGCTTCTTTGCACTGGATTTGGTTTTCATCTTTGGCATGATCTAACTTTATTTTGATTGGAGTGACTTATTTTTTAGGAGCAAGAGTGATGTTCATCTTCTTACCGTCCATAGAAGGCATGTGTTCTACCTTTCCATATTCCTCAAGATCCTGAGCCAAGCGCAGCAATAAGATTTCACCTTTGTCCTTAAACACGATAGAGCGGCCGCGGAAGAATACGAAGGCTTTTACCTTGTTGCCTGCTTTCAAAAATTCGATAGCATGCTTCTTCTTGAAGTCGTAGTCGTGATCTGAGGTATTCGGGCCAAATCGAATTTCTTTAATGACCACCTTAACAGCCTTTGACGCAAGCTCCTTTTGTTTCTTGCGCTGATCGTACATGAACTTACTGTAATCAATGATTTTACACACCGGTGGATCTGCATTCGGTGAAATCTCAACCAAATCTAAATCCATATCGTCCGCCATGCGCAACGCTTGACGAGTTTCATATACTCCAGGTTCTACATTTTCTCCAACAAGACGAATTTTTGGAACTCTAATCCGGTCGTTGATGCGGTGGTTTGCGGCCAATTTCTCTTTTGGCTGCTTTCTTTTGCCTTTTCTCAGGGTCTTTTATTTTTAGTTAAACTTCTATTAATCAATAAGTTCCGAGATTTCTTTCTCGATACTTGCTACAAATGCTTCTTTGGTCATGGTTCCCAAATCTCCTTCGCCGTGGCGACGAACACTGAGTGCACCACTTGTCGCTTCTTTCTCGCCAACGATCAACATGTAAGGTATTTTCGTGACTTCAGCATCACGTATCTTCCTGCCAATCTTTTCGTTACGGTCGTCTACGAGGGCGCGAATATCGGAAATTTCTAGGAATTGAGCTATTTCTTTCGCGTAGTCATTGTACTTCTCACTAACAGGTAGAATCTTTACTTGTTCTGGGGTGAGCCATAATGGGAAGTTACCACCACAGTGTTCAAGCAATACGGCCACGAAACGCTCCATGGAACCAAAGGGTGCACGGTGAATCATCACAGGACGGTGGCTCTCATTATCACTGCCTTTGTATTCCAGTTCAAAGCGTTCCGGAAGGTTGTAATCTACCTGAATGGTACCCAATTGCCAACTGCGTCCCAATGCGTCTTTCACCATGAAATCTAGCTTTGGTCCGTAGAATGCAGCTTCACCGTATTCGATTACCGTATTGAGTCCTTTTTCGCCAGCAGCCTCAATGATAGCGGACTCTGCTTTCTCCCAGTTTTCATCCGAGCCAATGTATTTCTCAGGCTTATTTGGATCTCTTAAGCTGATTTGTGCCGTGTAGTCTTTGAAGTCAAGTGTTTTGAAGATGTACAACACAAGGTCGATGACACTTTTAAATTCGCTTTTTAATTGGTCCGGCATACAGAAAATGTGTGCATCATCCTGCGTAAACCCACGAACACGGGTCAAACCATGAAGTTCACCGCTTTGCTCGTAACGGTACACCGTGCCAAATTCTGCATAGCGCACAGGCAAATCCTTGTAAGATTTTGGAGTAGCCTTATACAATTCACAGTGGTGTGGACAGTTCATCGGCTTCAAGAGATACTCTTCGCCTTCTTCCGGTGTGTGGATTGGTTGGAAACTATCCGCACCATATTTTGCGTAATGTCCGGAGCATACATAAAGTTCCTTATTCCCGATATGTGGCGTAATAACACCGTGGTATCCGGCCTTTTTCTGCGCCTTTTTTAAGAAATTCTCTAAGCGTTCGCGCAATGCGGCACCCTTTGGAAGCCATAACGGCAGTCCTGCACCAACACGTTGACTAAAGGTGAACAGCTCTAGTTCTTTTCCAAGTTTTCTATGGTCACGCTTTTTGGCTTCTTCAAGCAGTTCTAAATGTTCTTTGAGCTCACCCTGTTTTTGAAAGGAAACGCCATATACACGTGTCAGTTGTGGGTTATTTTCATCACCACGCCAGTAGGCACCAGCGACATTCATGATTTTAACAGCCTTAATATACCCAGTATGCGGTATGTGTCCTCCGCGACATAAATCTGTGAAGTCTGCGTGGTCGCAAAAGGTGATGGTACCGTCTTCGAGATTAGATATAAGTTCCGTTTTATAAGGATTGTTTTGGTACGCTTTCAGTGCTTCTGCCTTGGTTACCGCACGGAGTTTAAATTCCGATTTTGCACGTGCAAACTCTAGCATTTGCTTTTCAATCTTCTCGAAATCCTTTTCCCCAATGGTTTCCTCACCAAAATCAACATCGTAATAAAATCCTTTCTCAATGGCAGGACCTATGGTTAGTTGTGCAGTTGGGAAGAAATGTAAGATGGCTTGTGCTAAAACGTGTGCAGAGCTGTGCCAAAACGCCTCTTTACCTGCAGCATCGTTCCAAGTGAAGAACTGTAATGTGCCGTCTGAAGTCAATGGATCATTGAGTTCGATAGTCTTTCCTTCAAAGCTTCCAGATAAAATGTTGCGTGCAAGGCCGTGTGAGATGCTCTTTGCTACGTCCATGGCAGATGTACCGGATTCGTAGCTGCGTTGATTCCCGTCAGGGAAGGTGATTGTAATCATGTGCTTATCTACAATTATAAGATGAGGTGCGAAAATAAGGATTAGTGAGGCTTGTACTGTTTTTTTACTCCTATTTTATTCCCGTACTTTAGCGCTGTAGTATTGACCACATGGAGCATACCCCGAACAAAGCAGCCATTCTCAAGAAATTTAACGACCTCTGCCAGGACACCTTGATGGAAACCCTTGGTATTGAGTATGTTGATGTGGATCAAGAATCGGGCACTTTGGTAGCAACCATGCCTGTAAATTCAAGAGTATATCAGCCCATGCGTATTTTACATGGCGGTGCAACAGTAGCATTGGCGGAAAGTGTGGGTTCTGCAGCCTCTCAATTGCTTATAGATCCGGCAAAGGAAGTCGCTGTTGGTGCTGAAATAAGCGCCAATCATTTAAAAAGTGCTCGTACAGGTATGCTCATCGCTACAGCAACATGTGTACACAAGGGAAAGAGTTCGCATCTGTTTCAAATTCGTATAGAAAACGAACAAGGCGAATTAATCTCCATGGTGAAATTGCTCAACTTCATAAAAGCACGTAAATAATGCTTGAAGTATTCGCACGTATACCAGGAAGGTCAAAGGTGGCCTCAAAATACGTGGAAACAGAGGTTGCTCATGCCACCGTATTATTGCGTGGTTTTCATGGGGCTTTACGCGGTTTCGAGGAAGAGTCAGTACTGGATGAAGCCTCGTTTTGGTCCGATTTTGCTTCGACAAGCCTCAATGTACCTGCTCAAAGCAACACCGCCGCTTACCAACAACAGATTACTGAAATCATTGCACGCATACAGCAACGACAGGTAAGCAAGGTGGTACTCAGCCGTCCTTCGCATTTACACACCGCTCGGGCAGATGCTCAAAGAACATTTGCTGAGCTTGAAAAACGGTACCCGAACTGCACAGTATTTGCTCTTAAACACCCTGAGTTTGGTCATTGGATGGGCGCTTCTCCTGAGGTGCTCTTCGAAGAGATTGAAGGTGGTTACCGTTCTATGTCGCTCGCCGGGACTCGATTGTCAGGGGCTTCTGACTGGGGCGATAAAGAGCGCGAGGAACAAAATTTTGTCACTACAGAGATTCAAAAAACACTGAGTGCCTTTGGTGGGCGCGTTCGCAAACAGGCGGAGGAAACGTTGCACGCGGGGCCAGTAGAGCATTTATTGACTTGGGTAGAAACCAATGCGGCGAACGCGCCCGCGGTTGATATTCTCGAAGCATTGCACCCGACACCCGCCATTTGTGGTACACCGACGGGACCTGCACGTGAAGTGATAGCGGCAGTGGAACAATATGACCGCGGTTTGTACACTGGGTATTTGGCTTTTATGACCGGTGGTTTGCACGCCACAGTGCTTCTGAGAACCATGCAGTGGTCAGAATCGGGCATTACTTTTTACGCAGGAGGAGGAATAACGAAGGACAGCGTACCTTTGAATGAGTGGATGGAGACAGAGTATAAAATCTCTGCCCTCAAGGACGCTGTACAATTCAAATGACAACAACGAAGCACACGGCACATTGGACATTGCAAGCGCTTGCACAGGTAGGGGTGAAGACCATTGTGTTTTCTCCCGGTTCGCGAAATGCGCCACTAGTCATCGCTGCTGAAGCGCTGGGTAGTTTTACACTAGAAGTGCTTGGTGATGAGCGCAGCGCGGCCTTTAACGCATTGGGAAGAAGTCTTCTTACGGGTTCACCTGTTGCGGTGTGCTGTACCTCAGGCAGTGCTTTGGCAAATTATTATCCTGCCGTTTTAGAGGCCTATTATGCCCACGTACCGTTGATTGTACTGAGTGCCGATCGACCTGAGGAGCGTATCAATAAAGGTGAGGGACAGACCTGCGTTCAACGAGATTTTTATGAGCCCCATGTCGCTGCTAGCGTGCATATAGAAGAAGATGCCTCGGCCTCAGAAGTGCAGTCACAACTAAGTTTTGCATTTCGCGCTCAACAGGTTGAAATGCGCCCGATTCATATCAATCTTGCTTTTGATGAGCCGCTCTATGCCCAAGAATTGGACCCTGAGCCAGTGGAGATGGTCTTTTCAGACGATGTAATGGACTTCCATGGAATACCGGATAATCAGCCGGTTCCTTCTTTTTCAGAATGTAAATCCGTAGCCGTAATTGCGGGCCAATTACTGCCTCAAGAAAGTGCCCAAATACGCACGCTGCTTGATGAAGGCGTTTCGTGGACGTTGTTTGCAGATCCCATGAGTGGTGTGCTCGACCATCCACAAGCGATGCCTTTGGAAGCGTTGCTTAATCTAGAGCCCGACGCTGTAGTAAGTATTGGTGGCCAGTGGATTAACAAACAGCCTAAGCAGTATTTACGCGGGCTGGGAATTAAAAAGCATGTGCACATCGATACCTTCCAATGTTGGGATGTTTTAGACGCAGAGGTGCTGCACTTAAGGATGGGCCCAAGTGCACTTGCAGTTTGGAAATCCGCCCCGGAATTCATTAGAATGCAATCGGTGGCACCAGTTTCGAAATCCTTACCGTGGTCTGATGCCGCGGCATTTCAAGCTGTGGTTTCACCGTTAAAATCAACGGACGTACTGCATTTGGGTAACAGCTCTATCGTACGTTATTTCAATTACTTTCCAAAAGCCGTGCAACTGTATGGAAACAGAGGTGTAGCGGGCATTGATGGTAGCTTGAGCACTGCTGTAGGTGCAGCATTGGCAGATCCTGACCGCAGGCATTTTTTAATTATTGGCGATCAAAGTTTTCTTTACGATCACAACGGGTTGTATGGACAGAAGCTTCCTCAGAATTTGATTGTATGTGTGCTCAATAACGGGGTTGGCGGCATATTTGATTGGCTCCCTGGTACTGCAAGTGCAGGACCAACTGCACAACGCGTCTTTGCAAATGCACAAAACGTCAACCTTGAAGGAATTGCATCGGCCTTTGGCGTAGGCTACGAGGCGGTTTCATCAGTAGAAGCATTGGTAAAAGCATTGGATACGGCTGTGGGGGCGAAAATAATTGATAGTAAAACGGAGCAGCGTGCCAACTTAGCGGCGCTTGCTGCGTTACGATAATATGGTACCACTTCATATTTGGATTCAAGCAGCGCGGCTGCGCACCTTACCTCTCGCTTTCGCAGTCATTGCCTTAGGAACAGGTTTGGCCTACAAAATCAATGACTACGTGCATTGGGGCATCTTTGCACTTGCTGTATTCACCGCCGGCGCTTACCAAATATTGTCGAATTATGCCAATGACCTGGGCGATGGTCTGCGCGGTACTGACGACCATCGTACCGGTGAAAAACGAGCCATAGCGAGCGGATTAATTAGTGCCAATCAAATGAAGCGTGCGGTTAATCTATGGACCGCGTTGGCCCTGATTGGAGGTGGTGGATTGAGCTTTTTAGCATTTCAAGAACGCATTCCGCTCTTAATACTCTTTTTGTTACTGAATGTTGCTGCAGTGCTGGCCGCTAAGTCCTATACTATGGGGTCAAAGCCCTATGCGTATTGGGGTGGAGGTGATTTTTTTGTCTTTTTATTTTTTGGCTTGGTTGGGGTCCTAGGATCAGCAAGCTTATACGGTTCGTTGCACTGGAGCTTTCTCTTTCCAGCGTTAGTTGCTGGCGCCTACAGTGCGGCCGTCCTTACTTTAAACAACTTAAGAGATATTGAAACGGATGCCGTAGCGGGAAAGCGAACGCTTGTAGTTCGGTTCGGCTACCAATGGGGAAGGGGTTATTTTAAAGCGCTCTTAATGATTGGTAATGTATTGAGCTTGTTCTTCGCATTGTATTGGGCTGCCTTAGACGGCGCGCAGTTTTTGCTCTTATTCCACATAGCCTATGGAGTGCTACTCTCCCGGGTCGTCTTTATTCGGTTCGCTCGAGCAAGAGATTCGGTAGCATTAGACACCTTGCTTAAGCCAATGGCGCTGATGACTTTGGTCTATTGTCTTGGAACGGCTTTAGCACTTAATTTTTAGGAAGGTTATGAAAGCAACCGTGCACTCCTACCTTCTCAATTTTAAGCAACCTGCGGGTACTTCGCGAGGTGTTCTGCGCACCAAAGAGAGTTTTTTTTTACGAATTGAGGATGCTGCATCACCCTTTGGGATTGGATTGGGAGAGGTAGGTGTTTTACGGGGTTTAAGTGTTGATGATGTACCGGCATTGGAAGGTCAATTGGCTTGGACGGCGAAAAACATTCACTTGGGTTTGGAGGAATTGTATGTTCGCAATAATTCTTTCCCGAGCATTCAATTCGCTCTAGAGCAAGCCTTCAGTCATTTAAAGCGCGGTTTTCACCACTTTGAGACTCCTTTTAGTCGAGGAGAGCAGGGTCAGTCGATAAATGGTTTGATCTGGATGGGATCTAAGGACTTTATGCTCGATCAAATCCAACTTAGGTTAAATGAGGGGTTTGGGACCTTGAAAATGAAAGTGGGTGCCATTTCTTGGGCTGATGAATTGACGTTGCTAAAAGGCATTCGCGCACGCTTCTCTGCAAGTGAGTTGATTTTACGTGTAGATGCGAATGGTGCCTTTGACCGATCATCAATAGTGCCGGTACTTCAGGAATTAGCTGCGCTTGACGTACACAGTATTGAACAACCGCTGGCTCCATCGGATATTGTAGGTTTAGCAGACATAAGTGCTTCGTCGCCTGTGCCCATTGCTTTAGATGAGAGTCTCATTGGCGTTTTTAGTGCAGCCGAAAAGGAACTCTTATTGGATGCGGTACGACCTCAATATATTATTCTAAAACCTAGTTTTATTGGCGGATGGCGTGGTGCGGATGAATGGATTGACTGTGCAAATGCGCGCGGCATAGATTGGTGGGCAACTTCAGCTCTAGAAAGTACCGTGGGAATGAATGCCATTGCGCAATGGACGGCAACAAAACAATTGCTCTTGCCTCAAGGGTTAGGAACGGGCAGTTTGTATACCAATAATATTCCCGGGCCGTTAGAAGTAAAGAACGGCGAGTTATGGACCGTTGGCAATGTCCAAAAACTTTGGACGCTCCCAAACTCTTTTATTCCTTTCTAGATAGAACCTCTCAAAGAAATGAAGAGTGAACGGCCAGGTGCAACTATTCCACTAGCATAACTGCGGTATTGTACGTCCATTATGTTGTCTATTCCGCCACGAACTAAGATGTTCTTATTGAATACGTAAGATGCATGAAGGTTAATGGTGTACCACGCAGGCGCGTACACCTCGTTGTAGTCGTTCAGGGCATACATGTGCGTTTTTGAGCGTTCACTAAACGGCATGTCTTCGGCGTCTACAGCGCCGTTGTAGCGTAAGATTAGATTGCTACGCCAGTTGTTTTTATGGAAGGTTAGATTAGACGTCGCATTAAATGGCGAAACGTGGCGTAGCGTGTAGCCTTGGCTATCTTTTCCAAAAGGATGTGCCCAATGAATCATCCAGTTTAGGTTTTCTGAAATGTCTGTACGTACACCAAACTGGTAACCCCAGATCCATGCAAAATCTAAATTCTGAACGGCAAGTACCTGTGATAATTCGCCGTCGTAATTTATGCTGTCACTGCCCATAAATGTATAAGGTGCACGCTCTAGAGCGTTGTCCAGAAGACTGTAGTAAAAACTGGCATCTACGACCCATGATTTTCCCAGCTTTTGCTTTGCACCCAATTCTGTGCTGTATAGCCGCTCTTCTCGCAAATTGCTGTTAGGAACGATTACTGCACCGGGCTGAGAGTCGAAAACCTTACTTGCATCATCAATGTTTGGCGCACGGAATCCAGAGCTGAAATTTAGAAAATATTTAAATGATGGTTTGTGGTAGGTAATCCCCATTTCCGCACTAGGTGCCAAAAATCTTAAACGTGCATCTTCAGTAAATCCCCTAAAAGAAATGGGCGTATACATGCTTATACCGTTGAGTCTGGATCCAGCACTAAAGGCAAAATGCTTGCTTAAATCTATATCGTAATGGGCAAAGATAGAGCCGCTCATCCAATGACTACCGTTCGCATATCTGGACTGGGCATTCCAAGTGGAATCCGTATTCATGTAATGGTAATGGAACGCTGTGCTGGTAAGGTTATTTCCGATGAATTCAGCACCATATAACACCGAACTCTTAGCTGAAATTTTCTTGCTAGCATCTAGATTTACCTGGTTAATGTATACTTGTTCGCGCTGTACTCCTCCTACCGGGGCTTTAAATTTTCGAGTCGTCCGACTTTCCTCGAAATACTGCCCTGATAGCGTAAATTTTATAAAATCACTAATGGCGGTTTGATCTCTATTCTCAATAGAAACATACGTCATCAACCAAGCTTGTGGACCATACTTCCATTGGGCATATTTTGGCCTCCCATTCATCATTTCTATAAATCGATCATAGCGATTTACGTCGCCAGTCAAACTAAAATGTAATCCAGATTTAAAAGTGGTCCGTTCTGCCAAACGAACTTTAAATTTTTGTGTGATATTGCGCTGTTCATAGGAGGTGTTGTACTGAATGTAGATGTCCTCTGGCGTGCGAATAGTATCAATACTGCCAATAGTAGTGGGTAGATAAGTGAGTTGTGTGTTTTTGAGATGTGAGGCAGGTGTCCATGATAAAATTCGCTGGCCCATTCGTATATCGTGGTATTGGGTATAGGTCAGTGAGGTCATTCCCGCCCAATTCAGTCCGCCGTAATTGATTCGAAAATTAGGTCTTCTCGAGAGTTGGGCATTTTGGCTACTCAAAGTGAAAACCAAGCTTTGTAATACTTCTGTCGAATCCCCAAAGTGCGCATCGTAGGTGTTAATGTGCATAACGCCGCCCAATGCATCACTCCCGTGCAAAACGCTACCAGGACCCAAGCTAATCTCCATGTTTGAAACACTTTCTCCATCCACAGATATAACGTTATGTACATTGCCGGATCTAAAAATGGCGTTATTCATCCTTATTCCGTCGACCATGACGAGTACCCGTGAAGTGCTCATGCCCCGAATCATGGGCGAACCACCGCCTGCCTGTGATTTTTGAATGAATACATTAGGATCGATGGCGAGCGCATCTGCGGTATTTGCTTGAAACTGTTGGTCCAATTGTTTAGCATCAATGCTTCGAACTTCTTGCGCGGTTTTTTGGTATTGTTGCTCCATTCGATTTGCACGAATCACTACTTCCTGAATATTCAATACACTTTCTCGTAAAAAAACGTCGTAGTTCCGTTCCTGCAGTTCCTTCCTGGAATAGTAGCCAGCCGCGTAGCTGGTGTGGTAAAGAGCGATTAGTTGTCCTGGCGTACCTTCAGGAATGAGAATTCTTCCCAGAGGACCGGTTTCCCCAATGTATGCCTGATCCACAGTGATACTCACTCCTTCGATGGGTTCGCCACTCATGGCATTGCGAACAGTAACCCATACATATTCGGCCTCACCCGCAGCATAAACGCTGAATGAGAATACCAAGAGGCTGATGTATATTGCTATTGTTTTGAACTTGTTCATTGCGCACACGTTGAAACAAAAACTGTACCCGAAAATAGATGCCCGAAAATAAATCACTTTTCGTTTGGAACAACCGGAGATATTCTGCCGATGAACTTGTCGTTTTACAAGGGGTTCCGGCATATATAACGACTGTTCAAAGTGTTTTACGGTTTTGTTTAAGTCAAGATTCTGAATGGACATTAGAGACTAGCGGTTCTACGGGTACCCCGAAGTCGTTGGCATTATCCCGTACTTTGATTTACGGATCGGCTAATGCTACATTGGATGCATTTAAATTGGTTCCCGGTTCTACGGCAGCTTTGGTACTGCCTGCGAAATATATAGGAGGTTTCATGATGGTAATTCGCGCCTATATAGGGCAGCTTATTTTACATTTGTGTGAGCCTCGGGCGTTACCGGAAGTCCCTGAAGAACTGGACTTTATTTCCATGACTCCGGCTCAATTTATTGCGCTGCAAGAAGCTCGAAAGCAACCTAAAGTAAAGGTACTGCTATTAGGGGGTAGTGCTGTGCCTGCTAAGTTTGATACCTCTAGTTATCCAGGAGTTTATCTGGGTTATGGTATGACGGAAACGGCTTCTCATGTTGCTATTCGCCCTCTGGGAAGTGATTTTTATACTGCAGTGGGGGCGACAGAATTTTCAATAGATGCCGATGAATGCCTTTGTATTTCCGCGCCGCATTTGGGGATTGCTCAGCTGCAAACTCACGATCGAGTGCGATTGCTCGATAATAAGCGATTCCACTATGAAGGTCGATTGGACCATGTGATTAATTCAGGGGGAGTCAAACTTCACCCGGAAAAATTCGAGTCGGTTTGTGATGCCGATGGTATTGAAACGGTTATGAGCTCAAGGGAACACGAACGGTATGGGCAAGTACCTGTGATGGTTTTACGTCGAATAGAAGATGTTCAAGCCCTCATAAATGCATTGAGTCGTTGGGAGGGAACAGCTCGGCCTAAGGAAGCCTGTATTATCCCAGAATGGCCGCAGTTGGAGAATGGGAAATTGGACCGATTAAAACTGCATTCCATGATTAAATCACATCCGGATCGCCTTTTCCTGCTCTAAGCAGCACTGGTAGGGCACCACTAAGGTCAATAACCGTTGAGGGAACATTATCTCCCCATCCGCCGTCAATCATAAAATCAGCAAGATGCGAATAGGTCGCTGCGATTTCATCAGGATCCGTAGGATATTGAATGATTTCATCATCGTGGTGTAAGGATGCGGATGCTAAAGGGCGGCCTAAAGTTTCGCATAAAGCCCTAACAATAGGATGGTCCGGTATCCGAACGCCAATAGTCTTACGCTTTTGTCCGAGCTTTCGCGCTAATACAATGTTAGCCTCTAATACCATGGTGTAAGGTCCTGGTAAACATCGTTTTAAAAGCTTGAAGGTTCCGCCATCTACACTTTGTATATATTCTGATACTTGACTAAGGTTGGTAAAGAGAAATGAAAATTCCGCAGTCTTAACCGATTCCTTTTTGATTTTAGCCAATTTTTCCAATGCCAGAGGATGTTGAAAATCCCCAGCGACAGCATATACACTGTCCGTAGGAATAATGGCAATTTCACCCCGCTTAAAACGAGCTACACATTCTGAGATGGTTTGCGCGTTGATGCTATCTGGATAAATGGAATAAATCACGACGTTTTAAATTTTTATATTAAGATACAAAAAAGCCCCGCAGTTGCGGGGCTTTAAATAAGTTACCTATTTAGCGTGTACTCTTAGCTGTTTGCTTTTGCGTGATCTTCTAAAAATTTCGCTAACCCAATATCTGTTAAAGGGTGTTTCAATAACGCTTCCATAGCACTCAATGGACCTGTCATCACATCAGCACCAATCTCTGCACACTGAATGATGTGCATCGGATGGCGCACAGAGGCTGCCAAAATTTCTGTACCGAAGGCGTAGTTGTCAAAAATGATGCGAATGCTTTCGATCAAATCCAAACCGTCAGTAGAAATATCATCTAGACGTCCAATAAATGGGCTCACGTAAGTTGCGCCAGCTTTTGCCGCCATCAGTGCTTGACCTGCAGAGAAGATTAGCGTACAGTTCGTCT
>JAHEKP010000003.1 GCA_024638285.1 Cryomorphaceae bacterium | reverse complement strand
TTCAACTAAACGACGCTTCCTTAACATTTGAGGCCGAAACCTCTGCCGCATTAGGCTTTGGATTTCGTTGTGGCTTCTTAGGAATGCTGCACATGGAGATTATCCAGGAGCGACTCGAACGTGAATTCGATATGACGGTAATTACAACCGTTCCTAACGTAAGTTACAAATCGTACTTAAAGAGCGACCCTGAACGTACCGTTTGGGTGCAAAACCCTACTGACTTCCCTGACCCTACTCAAATGGAGCGTATGGAAGAACCGTTTATACGCGCGCAAATTATTACGAGTGCAGACTTCGTAGGACCGGTAATGAATCTGTGTATAGGAAAGCGCGGCATATTAACGAATCAAACGTATTTGACCAGCGACCGCGTTGAATTGAGCTTCGACATGCCGCTTGCAGAAATCGTATTCGACTTCTACGACCGTTTAAAAACCATCTCTAAAGGCTATGCCTCCTTTGACTACCACCCGATCGGCTACAGAGAAAGCCATTTGGTTAAAGTCGATGTGATGCTCAATGGCGATCCTATTGATGCCTTAAGTGCGCTGATTCATAGAGACAATGCTTACGATATTGGTAAGAAAATGTGTCTAAAATTAAAGGAACTCATACCGCGTCAGCAGTTTATGATTGCAATTCAAGCAGGAATCGGTAATAAAATCATTGCCCGTGAAACTTTGAGCGCTTTGCGCAAGGATGTTACCGCAAAATGTTACGGTGGTGATATTTCGCGTAAGCGCAAGCTGCTTGAAAAGCAAAAAGCAGGTAAGAAACGCATGCGCCAACTGGGTAATGTGGAGATTCCGCAAAGCGCTTTCCTCGCGGTTCTTAAGCTGAACGACTAATACCTAACTTTTAGGTATGATTACACCTACAATCGTTGAATTCGAAGGCACACTTTTATGTGGAGCCTCAGCGTCCATGTCCCTCCGGAATTTTACGCCTTGGACCCTTTGGCCTAAAATGATGCCGCAACTTTCGCGCGTTAGCAATCGCTGCAACGAAGACCTTATTTCTTTGCGATCTTTTGACGGTGTGCCCGTTTTCGGTCCAACGGCAGATCCAAGTTTTACCTACTGGGGCGGCGCAGAAGTAAATGGTCCCAACGAAGGTCTGGAACATTTTGAAATTCCATCGGGTACCTATGCTGTATTTCATTACAAAGGGCTGAGCAGCGACTCTACAGTGTGGCGCTATATCTATAGTCAATGGCTGCCCAATAGCCCATGGGAACTGGACGATAGGCCACACTTTGAACGCCTGGGTGCGAAGTACAAGAACGAAGACCCAAATTCAGAAGAAGACATTTACATCCCTGTTCGATCAAAAGCATAAAAAAACCCCGACCAAAGGCCGAGGTTTATAGATGTATTCGCCCTTCTACGGGCTGAGGTAAATGCTATTTATTGCTGCTCAACGAAGCGAACAAGTAATCACGATTCATGCGTGCAATATTCTCTAACGAAATGCCTTTAGGACACTCTACTTCACAAGCGCCGGTGTTGGTACAGTTACCAAAACCTTCCAAATCCATTTGATGCACCATATTCAACACACGCTCCTTAGCTTCTGGTTGACCTTGCGGCAATAAAGAGAATTGACTAATCTTCGCCGATGCAAACAGCATCGCTGAAGAGTTCTTACACGTTGCAACACAAGCCCCACAACCAATACAGGTCGCAGCATCAAAAGCTTTATCTGCGTTCTCTTTAGGTACTGGTATCGCATTCGCATCAATAGTGTTTCCAGAAGTATTTACACTAATGTATCCACCTGCACGTTGAATGCGATCAAAAGCCGAACGATCCACCATCAAATCCTTGATAATAGGGAATGCTTTCGCACGAAACGGCTCAATATAAATCGTGTCGCCACTTTTAAATTCGCGCATGTGCAATTGACACGTGGTAACCTTACGGCCAGGACCGTGCGCCTCGCCATTGATAAACAGTGAACACATTCCGCAAATCCCTTCGCGACAATCGTGATCAAAAACAACCGGCTCTATGCCTTCGTTAATTAATTTATCGTTCAAGTAATCCAACATTTCAAGGAAACTCATGTCTTCCTCAACCCCGGAGATTGGGTATGTTTTCATCTCGCCCTTTTCTTGAGGGCCATTCTGTCTCCAGATTTTTAACGTTAAATCCATAGGTCCAATTATTTGTAAGAACGTGTTTTCAATTCAACATTCTCGAAAGTCAATTCTTCTTTGTGCAATTTCGCTTCGGCAGGAATACCTGTGAATTCCCATGCACTTACAAAAGCAAAATTCTCATCATCACGGAGTGCTTCTCCTTCTGGGCTTTGGTATTCTTCGCGGAAGTGACCACCACAACTTTCATTGCGCTCTAGTGCATCTTTTGCCATAAGCTCACCCAATTCAATAAGATCTGCTACACGACCGGCTTTATCAAGTTCTGGGTTCATGCCGTTTGCGGATCCCAATACACGAACATCAGCATAGAATTCTTCGCGCAATGCTTGAATATCTGCGATGGCTTGCTTCAACCCTTTTTCATTACGCGCCATACCTACTTCATTCCACATGATCTTGCCCAAACGCTTATGGAAGAAATCTACTGATTTTGTACCGTTGTTATTAATGAACTTTTCGGTGCGCTCACGAACAGCTTGTTCAGCAGCATCAAATTCAGGGCTATCTGTTGAGATTTTTCCTGTCCGGATGTCCTTGCTTAAGAATTCACCTACTGTATAAGGAGCCACGAAGTAACCGTCTGCAAGGCCTTGCATTAAAGCCGAAGCACCCAATCTATTCGCGCCGTGGTCAGAGAAGTTGGCCTCACCTAATGCAAAACAACCTGGTACAGTAGTCATCAAATTGTAATCTACCCAAAGACCACCCATGGTGTAATGCACCGCTGGATAGATCATCATAGGCTCCTTGTAAGGATTCGATGCAGTAATCTTCTCATACATCTGGAAGAGGTTTCCGTATTTCGCTTCAACCACTTTCTCCCCTAAAGCTTTGACCTCTGCATCCGAAGGGTTTTTCAAGCCTTTAACATGGGCCTCTTCTGCACCGTAGCGCATAATAGCAGCTGCAAAATCTAGATAAACTGCCTCTCCTGTTTTATTTATTCCGTATCCCGCATCGCAACGCTCCTTCGCTGCACGTGAGGCAACATCACGAGGAACAAGGTTACCAAAAGCAGGGTAACGACGCTCTAGGTAGTAATCTCTATGTTCTTCTGCGATGTCGTTCGGGTGAAGTTTACCTAGGCGAATCGCTTCAGCATCCTCTTTCTTTGCAGGAACCCATATACGGCCATCGTTACGCAACGATTCCGACATGAGGGTTAATTTGCTTTGGTTTTCACCACTAACAGGAATACACGTGGGATGAATTTGAGTGAAACATGGATTCGCCATAAAAGCACCTTGACGGTGTGCTTTCCATGCAGCAGTCACGTTCGAACCCATTGCATTTGTTGAGAGGAAGAAAACGTTTCCGTATCCACCTGTACACAACAATACAGCATGCGCGCTATGGCGTTCAAACTCACCCGTAACTAGGTTTTTTGCGATAATACCGCGAGCCTTGCCGTCCACAACCACCAATTCCTGCATTTCATGACGGGCGTACATTTTTACACGGCCTTTTGCGATTTGGCGGTTGAGGGCAGAATATGCGCCAAGCAATAGTTGCTGACCAGTTTGACCTTTGGCATAGAACGTGCGGCTCACCTGAACACCACCGAACGAACGGTTATCTAGTAAGCCACCGTAATCACGAGCAAAAGGAACTCCTTGAGCGACGCACTGGTCAATGATATTGCGGCTTACCTCAGCCAAACGGTGAACGTTTCCTTCTCTTGAACGGTAATCCCCCCCTTTAATGGTATCATAAAACAGGCGATGTACTGAATCACCATCATTTTGATAATTCTTCGCCGCGTTAATCCCTCCCTGTGCTGCAATGGAATGCGCACGGCGGGGAGAATCCTGAAAACAGAATGCTTTCACATTGTATCCCATCTCTGCCAGAGACGCGGCAGCTGAAGAACCTGCAAGACCTGTTCCTACTACGATGATGTCTAATAATCTCTTGTTCGCCGGCGATACCAACGGTATCTCACCTTTGTGTGTTGTCCACTTATCGGCTAATGTGCCTGCTGGAACTTTAGAATCTAATGCCATACTAAGCGAATTATAAGTTTTGACCCGGTTGAACGACAAAGAGGAATACTGCCACTGCAACAAAACCTGCAGGGATCAACCAAGCGAATGCCGTCATGGTTTTTTGAATGATCGGAGTATATTTTGGATGATTGATACCCAACGTCTGAAAAGCACTCTGTGCGCCGTGGCTTAGGTGGAATGCCAATCCCGTTATTGCAACTACGTAGAAAGCAGTGTACCACCATTGCTCAAAAGCGGTTACGGTCAACGTCCATAAATCTTTATTTCCATTTGCATCAGTACCTAGAGACCCATAGTGCATTTCATACCAAAAACTCTTCATATGAATTATGATGAAGAACAAGGTGAGCGTACCTAAAAGGGCCATCTTGCGAGAAGCCCATGAGGCGTTCGCCGATTGCTTTTCTTTCACATAACCTACAGGTCGTGCCGCACGGTTTTGAATTGCAAGCATGATCCCATCCACGGTATGCAAGAAAATCGCACCGTAAGTAACCCATGAAAGCACTTTAACTAATGGGAATGTGGTCATGAAATGACCGTATTCGTTAAACGCCAGTCTACCTTCTTCTCCAGAAACAAAGAGTTGAAGGTTTCCCAACAAATGCCCTACAAGGAAGGTACAAAGGAAGAGTCCGGATACTGCCATCCAGTACTTTCGTGCTAAAGAAGAGCCAAAAAGCCCTTTAGAAGATGTTGCCATGAGCAATTTAAAGTTTAATAGCCTAATTTTGACTCAACAAATTTACATCACAGACTTTGGTTTATCTTAAGATTGTGATACAAATCACTCATAGAACTATTCTAAATTAATATAGTCCATACCTATCATGCGTTACCACCAACTCAACAGCTCCATATTCATTGAAAACCGCAAAAAATTCACTGCGCATTTAAAGCCCAATGCCTTAGCAATATTCACTTCGAACGACATGTATCCAACCTCTGCGGATGCACATTTACCGTTCAAACAACACAGTGATATTTTATATCTAAGCGGTGCCGACCAAGAAGAAAGTATACTGGTTTTATTCCCCGACGCCCACAAGGAGCAGCTTCGTGAAGTATTGTTTTTGAAGGAAACTAATGACCACATTGCCGTTTGGGAGGGCGCTAAATACAGTAAAGAGGAAGCCTTTGAATTGAGCGGTATTAAAACCGTGTTCTGGTTGTCGGAATTTGAGCGCGTGTTTAACGAAATGGCGGTAAACGCAGAACGCATCTACATCAACGGAAACGAACACCTCCGCGCTCACGTGGAAACGGAGATGCGTCATGACCGAATGACCAAGTGGCTAAAAGAACACTATCCAGGACACGAATACGAACGCAGTCAACCCATCTTACATCGCATTCGCGGCACGAAAAGTGAGCACGAACTGGAAGTCATGCGCATTGCCGCGGAGGTCACGACAAAAGGATACAAGCGTGTGCTGAAATTTTTAAAGCCAGGGGTTTGGGAATACGAATTGGAAGCTGAATTCATGCATGAATTCCTAACCAATAGAAGTCGTGGCTTTGCTTATACACCCATCATCGCAGCTGGCAATAACGCCAATGTCCTGCATTACATAGAAAACAATGATCAATGTAAAGATGGTGATTTGGTGTTGTTTGATGTAGGTGCTGAATACGGCAACTATACTTGTGATGTCACGCGCTGTTTCCCGATTAGTGGAAAATTCACGGCGCGCCAAAAGGAAGTCTATAATGCAGTGCTACGCGTGCACGAAGGGGCAATTGCCCTACTGCGTCCAGGTACCATGCTTGACGTTTTCCATAAAGCAGTTGGGGATTTAATGACCAAAGAACTCCTAGGTCTAGGTTTGATCTCAGCAGAAGATGTGGCTAATGAAGATCCAGCTTGGCCGGCCTATAAGAAGTATTTCATGCACGGAACCAGTCACTATTTAGGGCTAGATGTCCACGACTATGGCTTGTGGACCATCCCAGTGGAAGAAGGCATGGTGTTCACGGTAGAACCGGGCATTTATATACCCGAAGAGGGCCTGGGTATTCGTATCGAAGACGACATCGTTATTACCAAAGATGGACATGAAAATTTAACTCGTGAAATCCCAAAAACTGTGGAAGAAATCGAGGCATTTATGGCAAACTAATGCCATTCCTAGAGTTCCACGGCGCTTCGCTCCACTACGAATTTCATTCTAGTGAATCCACCGCTCCTCCGCTTGTATTAGTCCACGGTTTTCTCGAGGACCTGTACATGTGGAAAGAGCTGTTGCCGCAATGGAAAGCATTTGGAAGTGTTTTGACCGTAGACTTGCCAGGGCACGGGGCATCATCCTCTTTCGGATACGAACACTCTATGGACTTTATGGCCGACGCCATTCACGCCATTACGACCTACCTTAATCTGCAACCGTTCTTGCTATTGGGCCACAGCATGGGCGGCTATGTTGGACTCGAATTTGCCGTGCATTATCCAGAACAATTAGCTGGTTTAGCATTGTTTTTTTCTACTCCGGAACCGGATACAGTCGAACGGAAACTCATGAGAGAACGTGCCGTGGATTTAGTAAAAAAAAATAAAAACACCTTTATTCGTGCATCAATCCCACAGCTTTTTGACGCAAAAACTCGTGAAACCATCAAATCGGACATTGATGCATTGATTTCACGTACACTTCAAATGGAGACACAAGGCATCATAGCGGCCATTTATGGCATGAAAAAACGAGAAGACCGCAGTCATATCTTGCACCAACCGCCTGTGCATTTGAAAGAAAACGGAATAGCAGTCTTCGCAGGCGTACAGGATACCGTCATCCCTTTTGAGCACGTTCAACAATGGTGGGAAGCCCCGGGAGTAGGTTTTCGGTATGAATCGCCGTACGGTCATATGGGCCACATGTCAGATAAAGACGGCTGCAGTGCAGCCGTACTTCAATGGTGGCAATCCATAACGCGCGGCGGCGCGGCATAAAAAAAGGGCGCCCGATGGGCGCCCTTTTTTTCTTTACACGTCTATTTCTTCAGCTTACACTACACCCTGATCGAGCATGGCGTCCGCCACTTTAACGAATCCAGCGATGTTTGCGCCAGTAACGTAATCAACCGATCCGTCTTTCTTTGTTCCATATTTCACGCATGAGGTATGGATGTCCGTCATAATTCTATGCAAATGACCGTCCACCTCTTTACGAGTCCAGTTCATACGCAAACTGTTTTGGCTCATTTCTAGACCCGATGTTGCAACACCACCGGCGTTTGAAGCCTTTCCTGGGGAGAACATAATACCATGATTTTGGAACAATTCAACAGCTTCTGGTGTACAAGGCATGTTAGCACCTTCTCCTAGAGCAAGTAGCCCATTGTTGATGAGTTGTTGTGCATCCTCACCTTTGAGCTCATTTTGAGTAGCACAAGGCAACGCTACATTACATGCAACATTCCAAGGCGTTCCTTCGTGGAAGGAAATAGTATCAAATGCGGTTGCCATTTCACTAATGCGTCCACGGCGTATATTCTTGAGTTCCATGACAAAAGCCAATTGCTCTGAAGTCAAGCCATTTTCTGCATGAATATAGCCTGACGAATCACTCATCGTAATTACGTGAGCGCCCAATTCCATGCACTTCTCAGCAGCATATTGAGCAACGTTTCCTGAGCCCGAAATCACCACGCGCTTATTAGAGAAGGTCTCACCCTTGGTGGTCAGCATTTCTTGGGTAAAATATACGGTACCGTAGCCCGTTGCCTCCGGACGAATCAACGACCCACCCCAGGCTAGACTTTTACCCGTTAAAACGCCAGTAAATTCGTTGCGTAAGCGCTTATACTGACCAAACATATAGCCAATCTCACGACCACCTACACCTATATCACCTGCAGGAACATCTGTATTTGCTCCAATATGACGTGATAATTCTGTCATAAAACTTTGACAAAAACGCATAACCTCGGCATCGGATTTCCCTTTAGGATCAAAGTTTGATCCACCTTTACCACCACCTAAAGGCAGGGTAGTCAGTGAATTCTTAAATATTTGTTCGAATCCTAAAAACTTTAGCACACTGAGATTCACCGTTGGGTGAAAACGCAGTCCGCCCTTGTAAGGACCGATCGCGCTGTTAAATTCAACACGGTAGCCTTTGTTGACGTGGACATTGCCTTGATCGTCGGTCCATGGAACACGGAACATAATGGTACGTTCTGGCTCCACGATACGTTCGAGCAAGCTTTTGCCCTTGTACTTAGGATTTTCTTCAATGAAAGGAATAACAGATTCTGCTACTTCCTGAACGGCCTGCATAAATTCAGGCTCATTTGGATTTGCTGCCTCGACCTTTGCAATGAAAGCGTCGATTTGAGCTTGGTACTGGCTCGACATATGTCTGTTTATATTGATAGGTTGTAAAGACAAATGTATTACAAAACTACGCGTTCGTGTGCATGTGTTAAACAGATTTACGAGCATACTTATCTGGACCAATTTTCTCCAACACCCCTTTCGCAACCATCCATTCTAACTCACTAAATATCATAGAGTTACTGCAATTCAACGCCATGCGCAGCTGTAATGAAGAAAGCTTCCTGTGTGGTGTAAACTGAAGAAGCATTCGTTGCGTAATATCTTCCATTGCCGGCTCATGAACGTCATTTTTAGACCAACTCGCATTAAACCGGGCTCCAAAGCCCGCAACACCAGTGACCGCCTGAGCGCAACACTGCTCTATGAGTGCATTTGGGCCTGCACTCATTGGCTGAAACAACGCACCCGGCAAGGCATAGACATCCCGACCATAGTCAAACGCTTGTTGAGCTGTAATGAGTGCTCCACTTTTACGCGCTGCTTCAATAACAAAAGTAGCCATTGAGGCGCCAGCTATGAGTCGGTTACGAACGGGAAAGAGTTGTTTCAAGGGTATTTGGCTGAAAGGCTGCTCAGTCCAATAGCCACCACCTTCATCGACCAACATACTCGCCAATTTTGTATGTTGTTTAGGTCCGATGGCGTGTAATCCCCCCGCTAAAAAGGCCGTTGTAGTTGCGCCCATGTCAATGGCTTCCCTGTGAATGGCTGCGTCTATTCCGAGCGCAAGCCCGCTCACAATATTAACAGGGTATGCACTCAATTCTACGGCTAAACGGCGGCAGAAATCACGTCCATATCCTGTAGGCTTGCGCGTCCCAACAACCGCAAGTGGCGATTTTACAGCGGGCCATATACCGCGCCCAAACAACACCATGGGGGGATCGGCTACGGCTTTAAGGCCATCTGGATATTGTGCAGAAGAAATTGGCACTATGGAGTATCCTTCGCGCGCAGCATGACCAATCTCGATATGCGCCTTCTCTTGAGCCAATTCCCAGTCTCGTTTGAACTGATCTTCAACAGAAAACTGACGTTCCAGGAACAGCTCAAGGTCCATCTGAGTGGCTCCGTGTTCAATTACCAGCTCCTTTTTGATACGGTTGGGCCAGTTTTTAAAGAAATGTAGTGATAGCAAGGTATTCATAATCAGTTATTAACAGTTTGTTTATAAAAACTACCACCTTGATGCGAGGTAATAAAATAGAGTTATTCACATCTTTCGCATATTTGTAGAGATGCAGATTGAACAGTTAATCATACAAACCTTAAACGCCAAAAACCGCGTTCAGATCCCAGGTTGGGGTGCGTTTTTCTTGGTGGAAAAAGAAGCCCGTTGGGACGCTGTTACCAACACAGCTTTTCCACGTGGTAAGTATGTTGCATTCAACCCTGCCCGCTCATCAAATGAAAACACACTGCTACCTACCGTCATGCGCACCCTAGGAGGATCCATGGAAGTAGCTGAAAGCTGGATCCGAAGAAAGGTCAACCAGTGGCAAACGACCTTAGATTCTGGTAGTGTTTTAATGCTCTCAGGTTTAGGCTCCTTCCGAAAGAACGGAACGTTTCAGCCGGAACGTGAAAACCAATTCGACGCAAACAGCTTTGGCTTCACTGCGGTGATGATGCACCGTATTAGCGAGCCGAGTGCCTTAGAAAGTAAGGTTGTAGCGAGCTTAAAAATGGTGACCGAGCAGCGAGAAAACGGCCTAGCCTCTTGGCGTAAAGCTGCTGTAGCTGCAGCCATAACCGCATTAATCAGCTTAGGCGTTTATCAAAGTGACATCACCCCACAGGCTATGGCTGGCTGGTTCACACCAACGCCTGCAGCCCAACAAGCGCTAGATAACTTTAAAGCCAACAGCACTGAAGCTGCCTTGCCTTTAGAAGATGATAAGGTTGAAGCAGTTGCACCGGTTGCAAAAACGACCACAGAAGCAAAGAATAGCGCTTCAATAAGTCCGGTTAAAACAGAAAGTAAGCGTTACTATATCGTCGTTGGCTCCTTTAAAATGGAAGCAAACGCATTAACCTTAGCGGAAGAATTACAAGTCGAGGGTCATGAAGTAACGGTTCTGCCGGGAACTTTAATGAAAGTTGGATTGGGAGGTTTCGAATCGCGCGAACAGGCAAAATCGGCCCTTGCAGAGATCAAAGCAGCGGTGAATTCCTACGCCTGGATATACGCCTACTGATCTAAGGGCGTACCTTTGTATTAGCAACAATGCACATTATGGAAGATTTAAGAACGCCCAAGGACAGCCTTGCGGTCATGACTCAGATTGTATTGCCCAACGATACAAATACACTGAACAACCTTTTCGGGGGCCAATTATTAAGCTGGATGGACCGCTGCTGCGCAATTGCCGCACACCGTCATTGCAAACGCCAGGTCGTTACTTCGACGATAAATAATGTAGCCTTCAAGAATCCTATTCCGCATGGGGCTATTGTAACCATCGAAGCTAAGGTTTCTAGGGCCTTTTCTTCTTCAATGGAAGTCATTGCAGATGTATATCTAGAGGAACAACACCCGAACGGCAGTCGCATAAAGGCCAATGAAGGAATTTTTACTTTTGTAGCGGTCGACCAGATTGGAAGCCCCATCAACGTACCGGCCATTCATCCTGAAACGGAGTTGGAAATAGAGCGTTATGCAGCTGCTTTGCGAAGACGCCAATTGGCTTTAATTATCGCCGGAAAAATGGAACCCAGCGACGCTACGGAACTTAAGGCGTTGTTTTATCCTGAAGAATCGACGCAACAGCGGAAATAACTTCATCTAAAGGTAGCTTTCGCATTGGATTAGGCATCCACCAAGGCACTTTACCGTGCTTACTTACGGGACTCAGACCACTGGTCGTAACCACAGCGCGTTGCTTACTATAAATAGGCCAAGGTGCAAATCCTAAATAAGGATGCGTGGCACCCCATAAACTGATGAGTGGTCGATTGAAATTGGCCGCCGCGTGCATAAACCCTGTATCACCACTAATCACAAGAGCTGCATTTTCTATAATTTTGAACCCTTCGATAACTGTTGTGGTTCCGCAATAGTTTTTCGCGCCGCTGCCTAAGGGTTGCTCAAGACTTTCGCCCATCCCCGCCTCTTCTGGACCACCGATCAATGCCAGTGGCATTTGAAACACAGCTAAGTTGTCCATAATCTGACGCCAAGCTTGAAAATCTAATCGCTTGCCCGCATAAGATCCGCCCAATACAAGTGCAATGTAGGGTCGATCCGGCACGTCTAAATGTACTTCAGGCATACGCAGACGGTAGTTCACTGTATCCGGCCTGAATCCCTCTTTGAAAAACGGTACTGCAGCTGCAGCATATCTATGAACCACAGGTGAAAGCGCCCACGATTTCTGTTTTGTCAAAAGTAGGAGCGCACGTCTTAGATACGGCTTTTTATAGGTACGTATTGGACGGTTGAGTTGGCCGCACCAGCGCTTTGATTTTGAGGTGCCTTGAAGGTCAATGACCTGGTCAAATACAGGGGCACCAGCTTTGATTCCTGCACGGTCTTTCTCCCAGGAAAGCACCTCTTGCACCCCCGGAAGACAGGTTGCTACTGATCGATAAGCATCCTTACAAAGGAGCGTAACGCTATGTCCTTCGCTTGCCAGCTGAGCAGTAATAGGCGCCACGAGGATAAGATCGCCGATGGCGGATAATCGGACCACTAAAATGGAGGCAACCTTTGGCATTACCAGGGTATCAAATTAAAATACGAACAGAGTATAAAGATAGCGAGCGCAGCAACGATTAAATTCGCCAATCGCTCATTCTTTAAATAACGTAATCCATTCGTCAAATGGTAACTCAAACCCAAGAAGAACAGCACCCCACCAGCAACCGAACCTAAAACTGCAGCGGAAGCACCCATCGCAAGCCAAAATCCTGCCACCGTAGCACGCGATTTATTTGTTTGATTCGCCTTTCTATACGATTGAAGCCACTCAAATAAGGCGAATACTGCCAATAGTAACGGAAGTATCCACCACGTTATAGGTGCTTTAGAACCGGAAAACAGAGTCAGCGTCCCATCCACTTTACCGATTCCCCACAACAGTGCTGTTGGAACAGCAAAGGCCAGTGCCCATTGGAGGAGTGTTTTAAGTTTTATCCCACCTGAAACCAACCAGGTAATGACCACTGCAGGCGCAATAACGCTGATCACTTCATCAGGTGACCAAAGCCCTGTAATCGCCGTGAGTGTGCCACTGTGCAGTACATATAAGGTACTGGGTTTACGTCGATGAAGCTCAATAAGGTGCCAATTCAGTTCGAAAAACAGAGTGAGAAACAGTAGATCCGTCAAATAGAGCTCACCGCTCCAGTACACTGCGAGCAATAAGAAAATTAAAAACCGAAAAAGTGTACCCCGCACTACCCAACGGTCGCGCATCACGGTCCATGACAAAAACAACCAAGCTGCCCCCAAAACGGTAGCTAAAAGCAAGCGTTCCCACTGCAAGGAGGCATCTATTCCGGTCAATGCCAGCGCCACAATGGCTAGTGCAAACATTCGAATGCCGGAATAGGCATCAATCTTTCGGAAATAGCTAAGAAGCATCAGCTTTTTGTTTTATTTTAGCGCCTTTAAACGCTCGCGCTATGTTAAGAAATTTCTTTGAAGGCTTAGGTGATTTGTTCCAAGCAACTTTTAAAATCTTGCCTTTGGCAGGAGATTACGTAAACCGTCTGTTCATGTTAGTCATAGCGGGTGGATTAGTGTACTGGATCATCCAAATGAGAAAGCATAAAGCCAACGGCGAAGCTTAATCACTAAGAAACGAATTAAAAAAAGCCCCGGCCAACGCCGGGGCTTTTTTATATGCACTGCTTTCACGGCCTGCGGCGCGAAACAGTTTTTATCTCTTTGTTAAAGGTCGAAGCCAATATCAGTGCGGTAATTCATGCCTTCATACGACACTTCCTTGAGGGCAGCATAACTTTTCGCTAACGCCTCGTCTTTATCTGCGCCAAAGCTTGTAAAAGCCATTACACGACCACCTGAAGTCGTAATACTATCACCTGATTTAGTACCTGCATGATATACCGTTGTACCTTCAAAATCACGTAAACCATGGATGGCCTTGCCCTTTTCGTAAGCACCTGGATATCCACCACTTACAGTCATTACGGTAGCTGCCGTTTGCGGATTCACTGCTACATCGATTTCATCCAGCGTCCCATTGTGCATGGCTATAAACAGATCAATGATGTCGGTTTCTAATCTAGGAATGACCACTTCGGTTTCCGGATCACCCATTCTTACATTATATTCAATAACCTTGGGGCCCTTCGTCGTATTGATCAAGCCAAAGAAAACAAAACCCTGGTACGGTAAATTATCCTTCACTAAACCCTTAATAGTCGGTTCGATGATTTCACGAACCGTGCGTTCGCGTAAAGCTTCATCGAAAAACGGTACGGGACTTACCGCGCCCATACCTCCAGTATTCAAACCAGTATCGCCCTCACCTATGCGCTTATAATCTTTTGCCTCTGGTAACAAAGCGTAACCGCCTTTACCATCGGTCAAAGCAAATATGCTGAATTCAATTCCAGCTAGGAACTCTTCAATCACAACTCGTGAAGAAGCATCGCCAAATTTTGCATCCACAAGCATGTTCTTAAGCTCTTCCTTCGCTTCGTCTAAATCTTCAATGATCAGCACACCCTTTCCAGCGGCAAGACCGTCCGCCTTCAATACGTAAGGCGCATCGAGAGTCTCTAGAAAAGCCTGTCCATCTGTGAGCGTATCCTTCGTGAATGTTTGGTAGGCTGCTGTTGGAATCTGGTGGCGCATCATAAATTCTTTCGCAAAATCCTTCGAACCCTCAAGCTCTGCAGCCGCCTGACGCGGTCCTACGACCACAAGATTTTCAAGCTCTGGGAATGATTTCAAGCCATCGTGCACACCGGCTACTAATGGCGCCTCTGGACCTATGACAACGATATCAATACTGTGAGCCTTTACAAAAGCAGCTACCTCAGCAGCACTTTCAATATCGAGCGCTACATTCTCACCAAGCGCAGCCGTACCGCCATTGCCTGGAGCAATAAACAGTTTCTCGCACTTCGTGCTTTGAATGATTTTATGAGATAATGCGTGTTCGCGGCCGCCAGAGCCTAATACCAATACATTCATGATGGGTGTGATTAGACGGCAAAAATAACCCGAAATAGTCGGTTGGGAAAGGTGTTCGTTAATTAAGACTCACGCGAATACAGCCAAGCCGCAAACTCTTTTAATGGAGCCAATTTTTCGGCTGGAACTTCGACCGAATCTAACGCTTGTAGACTCAATTGATAGTAGTGGTCAATTTGCTCTTTGGCATAAGCGTCCACTCCCAGGAGTTTATATAATTCCTGAAAACTGTGGACTTTTTCTTCGTTAGGCTCCATCGCTGCATACGCGCCGAAGTCAATCTTTTGGGCCGATGCACGACGCTGCGCTTCAATCCAGAGCAAGGTTTTCTTATTGCTTAGAATATCTCCGCCCACCTGCTTTCCAAATTTCTCAGGATCGCCATAGACATCGAGATAATCGTCTTTGATCTGGAACGAAGTGCCTAACAAAAGTGCGAATTGGTAAAGAGCATCCGCATCTTTTTTTGATCCACCACCGACCAGGGCACCGACTTTCATGGCACAACCGAGCAAGACCGAAGTCTTGAACTGAATCATTTGGATATACGTCGACGCAGCCACTTCATCCATAGATTCAAAGTCCATATCCATTTGCTGTCCTTCACAAACTTCTAGCGCGGTCTGTGAGAATGTTTGGAGCACCTCAGGTAAGACCGCCGGCTCACATTGCGCTAGGTATTGATAAGCTTTGACCAACATACCGTCACCAGAGAGTATACCTACATTATCGTCCCATTTTTTGTGAACGGTGGTTTTGCCGCGGCGCAAAGGCGCCGCGTCCATGATATCATCGTGAATGAGCGAGAAATTATGGAAGAGCTCTATTGCCATGGCTTGTGGCATGGCCTTCGATGGATCGCTGTAGATTCCAGCACCCATTAAACTTAAAATGGGTCGTAAACGCTTACCACCCAACTGCATGATGTAATGCATGGGGTCGTACAGCTTTGATGGCGCTGTACCCAAATTTAATTGGTCCACTTCCGCTTGAAAGAGGTCTTGTAAGGCGGTAAGGTGTTTCATGTTATTTCAGCAATTTCAGTAAGTACTTTCCGTACCCACTTTTAACGAGCGGCTGTGCCAATTGTTCAAGTTGCGCCGCATCAATAAACCCTTGCTCGTAGGCGATTTCTTCTATACACCCCACCTTCAAACCTTGGCGTTCTTCGATGACTTCGACAAACTGCCCCGCTTGCTGTAAACTGGCAAAAGTGCCCGTATCAAGCCATGCAGTTCCGCGGTCCAATACTCCCACTTCCAGTTCACCCCATTCTAGGTAACGCTTGTTAACGTCTGTAATTTCCAATTCGCCGCGTGGACTTGGTTCCAGATTCTTAGCAATCTCTACCACTCTATTGTCATAGAAGTACAAACCCGGAACTGCATAATCACTTTTTGGATGCTGCGGTTTTTCCTCAATGGAAAGGGCCTTCATTTGCGCGTCAAACTCTACCACACCATAGCGCTCGGGATCACTTACGCGGTAAGCGAAAACCATACCGCCGGACGGGTCTTTACTTTGTTGCAAGACCTGCGCCATGGAAGAACCGTAGAAAATATTATCGCCTAGAATAAGTGCAACGCTATCGTCTCCAATAAACTGCTCACCTAATATGAATGCTTGGGCAAGACCTTCTGGACGCTCTTGAACGGTGTATTCAAACACGCAGCCTAAACTGGATCCATCACCCAAAAGCTTTTTAAACAGTGGTGCATCGTGCGGGGTAGTGATGATGAGAATCTCTCGAATCCCCGCCTGCATCAAAGTACTGAGCGGGTAATAAATCATCGGCTTGTCGTAGACAGGCATCAACTGCTTGCTCACCGCAAGGGTCAGAGGATGGAGTCTGGTACCGGAGCCTCCGGCGAGTAGTATTCCTTTCATAGTGTTTATTCTTCGTCTTCAATTCCTACCTCAGAATCATAAATATCGAGAATGTTTTCGCTCAAATCTTTCTTCGTCACCCATTTTTCCATGGACATTAAGAACGACGGGAGGACCAGTAGATTACTCAACATAGCAACAAACAGGGTGATGGCAGTAAGCAATCCTAAACTTTGGTTGCCCGCAAAACTTGAGGTCATAAAGACTGAAAAACCGCAGAACAAGACCACAGAGGTATAGAACATGCTGAGTCCCGTCTCTAGAATGGAGCTCTTTACCGCCCATTTGATGTTCCATCCATTTGCTTTTAATTCCTGTCTGTACTTTGCTAAAAAGTGTAAACTGTCGTCGACAGAAATCCCAAAGGCAATACTAAATACTAAGATGGTCGAAGGCTTTAAAGGGATGCCCGCATATCCCATAATTCCAGCCGTAATGAGCATAGGAATAAGATTGGGAATCAAGGATATCAAAACCATGCGTGCGCTCATAAACAGAAGCGCCATAATAATAGAGATAGCAATGATCGCAAGCAGTAATGAAAGTATTAGGTTGTTGATCAGATAACTCGTGGAACGAATGAATTTGATGGAGGCTCCGGTGATACTGACGTCAAAATTATCGCCGGGAAATATTTGAGCAACGAGATGCTTTACCTTATCTGTCAATACGCGCATCTCAGGAGTCGTAAGATCCGCCATTTGCACCGTAATACGGGCTTTACGGCCATCTGCGGTCACCATAGAATTGGCCAATCCTGATTCGTCCTTTAAACCGCGTGGCAAATACGTAAGCAACCATTGCTGCTCCGAACGTGATGGCAGTTCGTACAAATCCGGGTTTCCAAACATTACACCCTGCTTTGCAAATTTCACGAAGTCAACAATACTTCCAGATCTACTCAACTCTGGCATGGCATTTAAACTGTCTTGCAACTGTTCGATACGACGAAGCGTACTGAGCCGTTCAACCCCACCTTCGCGTTTAGTATCTATGATGATATCCAGCGGCACAACACCTCCTACGGCGTGTTCGAAGTATTTGACATCCTTATAAATCTGCTTATTTTTATTAAAATCCGCAGTGAGGTTTCCGGCCGTTTGAATCAGGGTCACCCCATAAATGGCTGCAATTACTGCAACACTGGTAATGCCATAGACCCACTTACGCTTGTTTTCAACGGCATTATCCAGGAAGTCCAAAAAAGAAATGAGCCAAGCCACATCAAAATGATTCAGGTGACGTTCTTTCGGCGGGCTCACATAACTATATATGATAGGAACAAGAACGATCGATAGTACAAACACTGCGAGTATACTCAACGAACTGACGACGCCAAATTGGACGAGATTTTCACTACTGGTAAGAATGAATGCGGCAAATCCTAATGCCGTGGTTGTATTTGTGATTAAAGCGATGTACCCCACCTTACTGACCACACGCTGAATGGCCTTAATCTGTTTTCCATGCTTTTTGTACTCCTGATGGTATTTATTGATGAGATAAATACAATTTGGAACGCCGATAACGATAATCAACGGGGCAATCAACGAAGAGAGTAGCGTCAATCCATAACCAAAAAGCCCCATGATTCCATAGGCCCATATGGCGCCTAATGCGACGATCATAATTGAAATCGCAGTTGCTCTGAGACTCTTTAAGAACAAATAAAAAATGATAACCGTAACCAGTAATGTTAATCCTACGGTACGGTAAATCTCTTTTTCCAAAGCATTGGAATTAGCGATGCGGATCCAAGGTAGACCGGACATGTGAAGGTCCCTTCCGGTAGTTGCTTCCCAGGTTAGAATGATGGCTTTCGCATTTTCAATGACTGGAACAATTTCTTTATTGTACAATCGATCTTCATCGATGCGCAAAATAGCCATGTACGTATCGCCTTGGTACAAAATTCCTTTGTAAAATGGCCAACTTTTAACCCGAGCCTCTAGTGCAATTTCTTCTTCACCGTTTTCAGGTAAAAATTGAAACAGCGTATCTGGAGCCAATTTTTCCGTGGCACTATCGACATATAATCCGTACGCTTCTGTTAGACTTTGAACGTGTTCTACGCCATCCACCGCCTTTAGATCGCCCATCAATTGGAGCCACTCTTCCAGGTGCTCACGCTGAAAGAAATCCGCATCTTCCATTGCAATCACGACGGTATTGGACACTTGTCCGAACTCCGCTACTAGTTCGTCGTATTCAACAGACACTGAATCCGTCTCCGGCATCAATTTCGCGAATTCATAGGTCATTTCTACAGCGGTGCCCTGGTAAGCCATAAAAGCTGTAGCCAAGGCGACAGTGACTAACCATGCCAACCTGTTGCGAAGTAGAATACGCGTTAGTGCGGTCCAGAACATCTAATTATTCTTTTACAACCCAGCCCTGTTGCAGCAGCGGTTCGGCTTTTTTAAACTTCACGTTGCGCTCTTCACCGGTTTGCATGTTAATTATGGTAACCGCATCGTTGCGTCCGTACGTTTTACCTGTGTTGACTACTGGCGCTGGCTTTGGTCGAGGCTGTTGTGGTGTTCGGCCTGCTGGCGCTGAAGGGGCATCGGCTCCAGGGTGACTTTCCTGAAGCTTCGGTTGTTTGGGTTGTGAAGCCGGAGCTTGACGCACACTGCTTGGGTCGTTCGCAGGGAGATCGCCCCTGAACAAGAAGCTTACAATTTCCTGATTCACGCGAGAAACCAGCGACTTAAACAGTTCGAACGATTCAAATTTGTAAATCAACAACGGATCCTTCTGCTCATAAACCGCCCCTTGTACACTTTGACGTAAATCATCCATGGCACGTAGATGCTCTTTCCATTGGTCATCAATAATGGCAATAGAAATGCCTTTTTCAATATCTGAAATGAGCGATTGGCCGTTTGTTTTCAGGACCTCTTCAAGAACAGAAGTTACTTGCAACGCCTTGTGCCCATCGGTAATGGGGACCAAAATTTTATCGAAGCTGTTTTTAGGATCTTCTACCACCTGCTTAAAGACTGGCAAAGCAGCAGCAGCGATACGACTCCCCTTCTCGCGATAGAAGGTGCTCGCCTGAATGAATAAATCATTTGCTAAATCATCAATAGATGAAGTGCTAAAAGTCTCAGCATCCAACGCAGGCTCAAAAGCAAAGGTTCTAAAGAAGTCTAATTTAAACCCTTCAAAGTCTTTCGCAGGCTGGTAACCTTCTACTAATTCCGCCAAAGTATCGTAGATCATGTTGGCGATGTCCACTTTTAAACGCTGACCGCTCAAGGCATTGGCGCGACGTTTGTAGATCACCGTACGCTGGCTGTTCATTACATCATCATACTCCAGTAAGCGTTTACGTGTACCAAAGTTGTTCTCTTCCACTTTCTTTTGCGCACGCTCGATGGATTTACTTACCATGCTGTGCTGGATCACTTCTCCTTCCTCAAGGCCTAAACGGTCCATAAGACCGGAAATGCGCTCTGAGTTAAACAAGCGCATGAGTTTATCCTCAAGAGAAACGAAGAATTGAGAAGAACCTACATCACCCTGACGACCGGCACGTCCCCGCAACTGGCGGTCTACACGACGGCTGTCATGACGTTCGGTACCTATAATAGCTAGACCTCCTGCTGCCTTTGCTTCATCGCTCAGTTTAATATCCGTTCCACGACCTGCCATATTGGTTGCAATTGTGACCATACCTGGCTTACCTGCCTCTGCGACCACCTCTGCCTCTTTTTGGTGCATTTTTGCATTCAAGACCTGGTGAGGGACTTTGCGAATCTTCAACGCACGACTCAACAATTCAGAAATCTCTACGGATGTGGTACCCACTAATATGGGGCGTTCTGCATCGCGTAGTGTTACGATCTCGTCAATCACTGCATTGTATTTCTCACGATTGGTTTTATACACAAAATCGTCGCGATCGTCGCGCGCAATGGGTCGGTTGGTTGGGATAACCACTACTTCTAATTCGTAGATTTCCCAAAACTCACCGGCTTCCGTTTCTGCGGTACCCGTCATTCCCGCAAGCTTGTGGTACATGCGGAAGTAGTTCTGAAGTGTGACCGTAGCATACGTCTGCGTCGCAGCTTCAATTTTTACATTTTCTTTTGCCTCAATAGCCTGATGGAGACCGTCAGAATAACGGCGTCCTTCCATGATACGACCCGTTTGTTCATCGACAATTTTCACTTTATTGTCCATGATGACGTACTCCGTATCCTTTTCGAAAAGAGCGTAGGCTTTCAGCAATTGGTTGACCGTGTGAATTCGCTCAGATTTAACGCCGTAATCACGCATGATCACATCCTTCTGCGCAGCCTTTTCCTCTGCGCTCAAGCCTGCATCTTCCAATGCGCTTAGATCAGCAGTGATATCCGGCATAACGAAAAAGTCTTTTGCGGTATTCTTCGAGATGAGATCGACACCCTTACCACTCAAATCAATTTGATTGTTTTTCTCCTCAATGGTGAAATACATTTCCTCATCAATGAGTTTCATTTTCTTGCCTTGCTCTTGCATGTAATTGGCCTCCGTCTTCTGGAGCAAAGATTTCATGCCGTCTTGAGACAAGAATTTTATCAACGGCTTCGATTTTGGGAGACCACGGTAGGCACGCAATAACTTCACGCCACCCTCTTCAGTATTGCCTTCACCGATCAATTTCTTCGCTTCAGCCAATTCTTTCTGAACCAATGCCTTTTGAGCCGTCATTAATGCCTCAACGTACGGCTTTAACTCATTGAACTGATGCTGATCGCCTTTCGGCGTAGGACCAGAGATAATGAGCGGGGTTCGTGCATCGTCAATCAAGACACTATCCACCTCATCCACAATCGCAAAGTGGTGGCCACGTGTCTGAACACGATCTTCTTCACGGCGCGCCATATTATCGCGGAGGTAATCAAATCCAAACTCATTGTTTGTACCGTAGGTGATGTCGCTGTAATAAGCCGCACGGCGCTCTTCAGAATTTGAAGGGTGTTTATCAATACAATCAATAGTTAGCCCGTGGAAATTAAATACCGGCGCCATCCATTCGCTATCGCGTTTTGCTAGGTAATCATTCACGGTAACTACGTGTACACCACGTCCTGCAAGTGCATTCAGGTACACTGGCAATGTGGCGACTAACGTTTTTCCTTCACCCGTAGCCATTTCCGCAATCTTTCCTTGATGCAGAACTGTTCCACCGATCAGCTGAACATCATAATGCACCATGTTCCAAGTAATATCACCGCCGGCAGCCTTCCATGAATTCGCATAAATCACATCATCCCCAACAAGAGTGATATGTGCATATTTTTTTGCCAATTCACGGTCCAATGCTGTCGCAGTGGCACGAACATCGCCTGCATTAAACCGACGCGCTGTTTCACGCATAACACCGAATGCTTCCGGATGTATGTTGCTTAAAACGTCTTCGATCAATTCAAGCTCCTGTGCATCTAGTGCCTCTATTTGGTCGTACAACGGTTCGCGAGCATCGTAATCCGGTGTAGCGGCGATCTGCGCATAAAGTGCATCTTTGGATGCTTTTGTTTCCGCTGTAGCTGCTGTGATGCTCGCTTTGAACGCTGCAGTGCGTGCGCGCAACTGGTCATTGCTCATGCTATTGAGCGCAGCATCAAAGACATTTACAGATTCTACGTAAGGCTGTAATTTTTTCAGATCGCGGTCACTTTTAGATCCCACGAGTTTGGATATGAGTTTCAGCATGAGGCTGTCAGATTCTTATAAATAGTCTACAAAAATAATAGGTTGTACCCGAAGGGTAGACTTTTATGACTGCTAAAAAAGGGCCAATTCGAAACTTTCCTGTAAAAATGGACACATTGGCAGAGCGAAAACCCTTGTAAACGAAAGTTTAGGGCATAAAAAAAGGGGAATTTGGAAGGATTCTCGGGTGTTAAAAATCGGCTCAGTAACACCTTGAAAACTCTGCCAAATAGCCCCTAGAACCTATCACAGAAGCATGAAAAGAAAGAACCACCAATCTTCACATACAGGGCAAATATATAACAAAAATGACTAAGTGTACAAATAACACTAAGTTTTCTTTGAAGCTGTTGCCATTTCATGAAGGGCTTCCCATGTGCATTCCCTATTTTTGCAGACTTAATAACGAAGTGATATGGCCGATTCAAGCAAGATTTCAACCTCAACCGCCCCAAAACCAGTGGGTTTGTACCCTCATGCCAGAAAAGTTGGCAACTTGTTGTTCCTCTCGGGAGTAGGCCCTAGAACGGCAGGAAGCGATGCGAATGATAGCGGGGTTCCGGGATTGGAATTGGATCACAATGGCAATTTTAAAGCTTTTGATTTTGAAGCACAGGTCCACAGCGTTTTTGCAAACGTCAAAGCGATTTTAGAAGCGAGCGGTTCTTCTTGGGAAGAATTGGTGGACGTTCAAGTCTTTCTAGTAGATATGAAACGTGATTTTCATACGTTCAATCGCATCTACGCTGAATACTTCAAAGAGAACCAACCGTGCCGCACCACGGTGGAAATCAACAGCCTCCCTACTCCCATTGCCATAGAACTCAAGTGTATCGCTACTGTAGAATAACCTCATGAGTACATTTCCAGAATACGCCAATCTAGACCTTGCAGGCATCCACAAAGCTGTTTTAGCTAAATGGAAGCAATCGCATTTATTTGAACAAACGCTCGCTGCGCGGAAAGATGCTGAGCCATGGATTTTCTTTGAAGGACCTCCAAGCGCAAACGGACTTCCAGGCATTCACCACGTTATGGGACGTTCTTTGAAAGATGTGTTTTGTCGCTACAAGACTCAAAAAGGCTACCTCGTTGACCGTAAAGCAGGGTGGGACACACACGGTTTACCGGTAGAATTAGGTGTTGAGAAAGAATTGGGCATTACTAAAGAGGACATAGGAAAGTCCATCACTGTAGAAGAATACAACGATGCGTGCCGCACCGCAGTCATGCGATATACCGGTATTTGGAAGGATTTGACTGACCAAATGGGCTATTGGGTAGATATGGACAAACCCTATGTTACCTATGAACCAAAGTACATGGAAAGTGTATGGTGGCTGCTGGCGCAACTCTACAAAAAGGGGTTGATTTACAAGGGCTATACCATACAACCCTATTCACCAAAAGCGGGAACCGGACTAAGCTCGCACGAGCTGAATCAACCGGGGTGTTACCAGGATGTCAAAGACAACACCGTCGTGGCCCAATTCAAAATGGTAAATAACGGGCAAAGTGAAGCGCTCTTTGGCGCCGCGACCGTACACTTCCTCGCCTGGACAACTACACCTTGGACCTTGCCATCAAATACGGCCCTAACTGTAGGTCCTAAAATAGAATACAGTTTAGTCCACACCTTTAATCAATACACGCACGAACCGGTTAGCATTGTTGCTGCCACGCCACTTTTGGGGAAACTCTTTGGCAAGAAATTCGTGGAGGGAGATACGGCTACCTACGAAGCAGGTGCCAAAAAGATTCCATACCAAATTGAAAAAACCGTTTTAGGTACAGAGTTAGTAGGCTTGACCTACGAACAACTCATGCCATACGCGCTGCCCGATGAACGCCCAGAAGATGCTTTCCGTATTATCCCTGGAGATTTTGTAACCACAGAAGACGGAACGGGGATTGTACATACCGCACCCACCTTTGGTGCAGACGATGCAAAAGTTGCAGCAGATGCAGGTGTACCCCCTTTATTGGTCAAAGACGAGCAAGGCAACCTGGTACCGCTGGTAGATTTAAGAGGAAAGTTTCGCCCTGAATTGGCCGATCCTGTCTTTGGCTTCGGAGAAGAATACATTAAGGCGGAATACCTAACCGATGAGGAGAAAGCGGAGGAATTGGTCAAGCAACAGGCCTTATTGAAGCCTATCATACCAGAGCTTAAAGCCTACCTCAGCGTGGATGAGCGCATTGCATTGAAATTGAAAATTGAAAATAAAGCGTTCAAGATTGAGAAGTACGAACACAGTTATCCGCACTGCTGGCGTACCGACAAACCTGTTTTATACTATCCATTAGACAGCTGGTTTATAAAGTCGACCGAGAAAAAGGACCAGATGATTGCGTTGAATAAAACGATCAATTGGAAACCGGCTTCCACGGGTACTGGACGCTTTGGAAATTGGTTGGAAAACCTCAACGATTGGAACCTCAGCCGTTCTCGATTCTGGGGAATCCCGTTGCCCATATGGAGCACAGAGGAAGGTGACGAACATTTATGCATCGAAAGTGCTGCGGAACTGAAAAATGAAATTGAAAAAGCGATTGCCGCCGGTTTCATGAGCGAAAATCCAATGGGCGATTTTGACCCAACGGACATGAGCGACGAGAATTACGCTAAAATAGATTTGCACCGTCACATCATGGACACTGTTGTGCTGGTGAGCCCTTCAGGCAAGGCCATGAAACGTGAAAGTGACCTGATCGACGTATGGTTTGATAGCGGGTCTATGCCCTATGCACAATGGCATTACCCTTTTGAAAACAAAGAAAAAGTAGAGGATGGTGGCGCATTTCCTGCAAACTTCATTGCAGAAGGAGTAGATCAAACGCGCGGCTGGTTCTTTACACTCCACGCCATTTCATCCATGGTCTTTGATAGTGTGGCCTATAAAAACGTCATCTCTAACGGATTGGTCTTAGACAAGAACGGAATGAAGATGTCAAAACGTTTAGGCAACGCCGTCGATCCGTTTACCACAATGGACGAATATGGAGCGGATGCGCTGCGTTGGTACTTATTAACCAATGCTGCGCCGTGGGATAACCTGCGCTTCGATATGGAAGGATTGCAAGAGGTCCGTCGCAAGTTCTTTGGCACCCTACACAACACCTATGCTTTCTTTGCCCTATATGCAAACGTAGACGGTTTCCGTTACGAAGAGGCTGAAATGCCCCTACATGAACGCCCAGAAATGGACCAGTGGATTTTATCTGAACTGCACAGTCTTATTGCTAAGGTGGAAGACGGCATGGAGGCTTTTGAGCCTACTCGAGCATTCCGACCCATTCAAGAATTCACAACGGAGAAGCTTTCAAATTGGTATGTACGCTTAGGCAGACGCCGCTTCTGGAAAGGCGCGTATGAAGCAGATAAAATCAGTGCCTATCAGACGCTTTGGACGTGTTTAGAAACGTTGAGTCGACTTATGGCTCCGCTTGCACCGTTCTATGCAGACCAGTTGTACACGGACCTCCATAAAGGAATTATCAAAACCGGCGAAACCAGTGTGCACCTTACAAACTTCCCTTCAGTAAACACGCAAGCTGTCAATGAGCCTTTAGAGAAAAAAATTAACCTTGCCCGTCAATTAACTTCGATGGTACTCTCTATCCGAAAGAAAGAGAACCTCAAAGTACGACAGCCGCTCGCTCGCATATTGGTTCCTGCATTGAACGATGGTGATAAAGACTTGCTTGAAAGTATTCAATCGCTACTGCTCGCTGAGGTCAACGTAAAAGCCCTTGAGGTCATTACACCAGACGCGGGAGTATTTGTGAAAAAGGTGAAGCCCAACTTCAAAGCATTAGGTCCGAAGGTAGGACGCCACATGAAGGCCGTTAAAGCTTATTTTGAAGGCATGGACTCTGCGGCTATAGATGCTTTTGAGCACCATGGTTTCGTGGAATTCGAAGATCAAGGCCAAACAGTACGTGTTGATTTGATCGATGCCGAGGTGGTTACAGAAGATATTCCAGGAATGTTAGTAGCTACTGGCGATGGATTGACCGTCGCGCTAGATGCAACGCTGACCGATGCCCTTCGCAACGAAGGTTTAGCACGTGAAATGGTTAACCGTCTACAAAACCTTAGAAAATCGAGTGGTTTAGACGTTATCGACAGAATTGACGTACAAATAGAAGCGTCCGAAGCGATGGTATTAGGCATTACACCGTTTATAACGTACATTAAAGATGAGGTTCTTGCAGATGCCATCACATTTGGCAGCAATGCTGGTGAAAGTATAGAGATAGAAGGCGAAAAAATTAATGTTTCTATTTTGAAGAAATAGTTTATTTTCGAGCTCTTCCTAAAACCCCGAAGGCCTAACATTTTAAACATAAGACACTATGGCTGAAGAAAATAAAACAAAATTTAGTGATGCGGAACTCGCTGAGTTCAAGGAGATCATCATGAAAAAGATTGAGAAGGCAGAACAAGATCTAGACCTATTGCGTGAGCAATTTGCGAACGATAAAAACAATGGAACGGACGATACCTCCCCGCAGTTTAAATCGTTTGAAGAAGGTTCTTCTGTGATGAGTAAGGAGCGCAATTCGCAATTGGCAACGCGTCAAGATAAATTCATTCGTGATCTTAAGAATGCGCTAGTACGTATTGAAAACAAAACCTACGGGATTTGTCGTGTAACCGGTAAATTAATTGATGCCGAACGCTTAAAATTGGTTCCACATGCTACCTTAAGCATGGAAGCGAAACTAAACCAGCGTTGAGAAAAGCACTACTCATAGTTTTAGGGGTTCTTTTTGTAGATCAAGCCACCAAGCTGTGGGTTAAATCTACCATGTATTTAGGGCAAAGCCACGAAATTACATCCTGGTTTTACATTCATTTTACAGAAAACCCTGGAATGGCTTTCGGGCTGGAGTGGGGAGGCGTTGCTGGCAAACTGGCGCTTACTATTTTCAGAATAGCCGCCATTGGCGGAATCATTTGGTGGTTGCAAAAAACCCTAAAATCTGGATCGACGAATGTGGCAACTTGGGGCATTAGTCTCATTCTTGCTGGGGCCATTGGCAATGTATTAGACTCCCTGTATTACGGCCTTATATTTTCTGAATCCCTAGGCAAGGTGGCTACCTTTCTACCCGAAACTGGAGGTTATGCTCCGGCGCTGCAGGGGCGTGTCGTAGATATGCTGTACTTCCCTATTTATGCTGGCGAATTGCCACAATGGCTCCCTATCTGGGGTGGCCAATTTTTCACTTTTTTCCGTCCCATCTTCAACATCGCGGACGTTTCTATTTCTACAGGCGTAGGACTCTTATTCGTTTTTCAACGCAACGTTTTTAAATAAGGATGCAAACAACTGAGGTACGCTTCGGTGGCTCCATTCTACGCTTAAATGGCGACGGCTCTGCATTTTTACCCGAACACAACACCCTACTTATTGCCGATGTGCATTTGGGTAAGTCCGGAGTATTTAGAAAAGCCGGTATTCCTGCGCCGCAAGGTCTGCACGAGAAGAATTTAGACCAATTGGACCACGCCTTTACTGCACATCCAGATGCTACAGTCGTTTTCTTAGGCGATGTCTTTCACGGGCTTCAAAACAAAGAAACGCTATCACTTCAAAACCTATTGCTCGCGCATCCTACGCATACCTTTATATTGGTTAAAGGCAATCATGATTTTGACCTACCAGAATGGAGACAGCTCACCGTGGTGGACGAATGGACCGTAGGAAGGCTGCTTTGTTTACACGAGCCGCCGGGCGCAGATTTTGATACCGATACACCGTTCACTGAAGCCGCAGCTCAGCGCAGGTTCAGCAACCTCGCTATAGATGTTTTTCTTGTTTGCGGGCATCTACATCCAGGCGTTGCCTTGCGCGGAAAAGGTCGTTCTCGTGCGAGAATCAAGGCCTTTTATTCGAACGAATGGCTTTACGTTTTACCTGCATTTGGCACATTTACTGGTCAGCATCCCCTCAAAGTACCGGGGACCTATTACGGGATTGTAGATGGAACCCTTATAAAGTTGACGGAATAACCACATTCTACTAGATTTTAACCCTCTTTTAACGGCTGAATTTCACAGCTTTTTATTCTTTTGAACTGCATTAAAAAACACAACCTATGGAAGGTGCACCAGATATAGTCGCATTAAACGAAGAAATTAAAAATGAGAGCGCGTTTATCGATCTCATTCAAAGTGAATTACGCAAGGTTATTGTAGGACAGAACGGTATGGTAGAGGGTCTGCTCATTGGGCTGCTTGCCAACGGACACATTCTTCTTGAAGGTGTTCCTGGACTTGCCAAGACGCTAGCTATTAATAGCTTGAGTAAGACCTTGGGTGGAAGTTTTTCTAGGGTACAGTTTACCCCAGATTTACTCCCGTCGGATGTAATCGGTACACAGATCTACAACATGAAGGACCATGCGTTCGAAACCAAGCAAGGACCCATCTTCAGTAATTTTGTCTTAGCCGATGAGATCAACAGAGCCCCTGCGAAAGTGCAGAGTGCCCTGCTTGAAGCTATGCAAGAGCGCCAAGTAACCATAGGTGAAAAAAGCTATCCGCTTCCTAAGCCTTTTCTAGTGATGGCTACGCAGAATCCTGTGGAGCAAGAAGGCACCTATCCACTTCCTGAAGCACAAATGGACCGATTCCTTCTTAAAGTTACCCTAGGCTATCCTACGAAAAGCGACGAGCTGAACATCATGCGCAAGCAGATGAGCGGCGCACTGGAGGAGCTCAAAGCAGTGGTAAGCTTAGAGCAGATCGTCCGTGCACGCGGCTTTATTGAGCGCATCTATATGGATGAAAAAATTGAAAACTATATTCTCGACATCGTCTTCGCCACACGTGAACCGCAGAATTACCAGCTCGGGACCATGCGAAATAAGATCAGCTTTGGTGCTTCACCACGTGGCTCCATTGCTCTGGCTAAAGCTGCAAAATGCCACGCCTTCTTACGTCATAGAGGTTTTGTAACGCCTGATGATGTTCGCGCAGTGGCTCCAGCGGTTTTGCGCCATAGAATTGGGCTTACCTATGAGGCAGAAGCAGAAGAGTTGAGTACTGAAAACATCGTAACTGAAATCTTAAACACCTTAATGGTGCCTTAATTCTGTGGATGCTGTAGCACTCTTGCAAAAAGTTCGGCGCATTGAAATAAAGACGCGCCGATTGAGCGACCAGCTCTTTTCAGGCGAATACCAAAGTTCGTTTAAAGGACGCGGTATGAGCTTTGCAGAGGTGCGCCCTTACCAAAGCGGTGATGATGTGCGCAGCATTGATTGGAACGTGACCGCTCGTAAACGAAGTCCTTACATCAAAGTCTTTGAAGAGGAGCGTGAACTAACGCTCTTTTTAGTCATCGACATTAGCGGTTCAACAAATTTCGGCACGGACGATCGCTCCAAAAGAGATATGATTACTGAAATCGCTGCAACTTTGGCCTTTAGCGCCATGGGGAACAACGATAAAATTGGCCTCATTTTATTCAGTGGTAAAGTAGAGAAGATCATCCCTCCGAAGAAAGGAAAGCTCCACGTCATGCGCATCATTAAGAGCATTCTGGAAACGAAAGCCAGCACACCAGGTACAGATGTAGAGGGCGCATTAGCCCACCTGTTGAAAGTGCAAAAAAGGCACAGTATCGTGTTTGTTTTGAGTGATTACCTGGACAGTGCTCCCGACCGCAACTTTAAAATCGCCGCCAAGCGCTTTGATTTGTGTGCCATAAACACCTTCAACGAAAAAGAAGTAGCACTGCCAAAAATTGGACTCGTCCCTCTAGCCGATTCAGAAACAGGAGCGGTGCAGTGGGTGCGTTCGAGTGGACGCAAATTCCGCGAAGCGCTTGCCCATAGGCACCAGGACTACAGCCAATTTCTTAACAACTTCACTCGAAGTGCAGGTGCCGGTTACATCTCACTGGACGATCGACAAGATTTTGTTCCTCCATTGCTCCAGTTTTTAAAGAATAAAGCGCGATGAAAAAAAGACTCATTGTACTTCTTAGTGTCTTTTGGATGGGCGTTGCAATCGGGCAAGAACATGCAGTTGTGGATACGACCGTATTGAACGCACGTGTCGATACGAATGAGCAAACCGTAGGCGGCATCATTACGCAAGAAGTAGTTTGGTCTGCCGATGCTGATTTAGAACTCTTGCCTGCTGACAGTACCAGCGCCTTATTGCTGGTTTCCACTACTTACGACTCCACAGCGCTCACGCGTACCGCATCCTTTACCTATCTAGTTATGGATACCGGCGACATAATGTTGCCCGTATTTTCCGCTATCAACTCAAAAGGCATCTATACGGTCATTCCTGATACCATTCAATCCCGATTCTTGCCCGCAGAAGAAGGCGTAGAAAAAGCTGCGGCGCGTCCACTCGCTGAAGTCCCATTTAATTTCGTTTGGTGGCTTGAAGCTTATTGGTACTGGATTGCTTTGGGGGTCGCACTTTTATTGATCAGTTACCTGGTTTGGCGCTATGCGAACAAGCCACAAGCGGCTCCTGTACTGGCACCCGAACCAGAGCGCGATTACTACAAAGAAGCAATGGATGCCATCGCCGCCCTTCGTGCAGATGCCTTGTGGGAACGAGATATGAAAGGGTTTTATGTCGCCTTAGGTGATGTAGTACGCACGTATTTAACCCACAGCACCGGGCTGCCTCTAGCAGAGCAAACGACCACTGAAAGCGTGCGAATGCTTTATCAGAAATGGACTGCCGCGCAAATCGAATCCTACCAATTCATCCTCACACGAGCGGACCATGTGAAGTTCGCAAAGGGAAGCTGGGACGTGGCGGTTCATCGCGATTGTTTAGATAAGGCAACCGCACTCATAACGGATTTTAAACCAGAGCAAGATGTTTAATTGGGATTTTGCACAGCCGCTTTGGCTCTTCGGTCTGCTGGTTCTCCCGCTGGGTTGGACGGGCTTGTACCTGCGCCGAAAACGTCGTTTTAATGCCTACACCTTCAGCTCAAACCAACACTTACCAAGCAGTTCCTTAGGAAGCATTCGAGCAGCTAGCGGTGGACTGAGCTGGTTGGCACTGGCTTTTGTTTTTGCCGCATTGGCACGTCCGCAGAGCAGTCAAATGTTCCAACAGCCAAGCCAAAATTTGGGAATAGATCTTATGATGGCGCTGGATATCAGTACATCCATGTTGGCGCGCGATCTCAAACCCAATCGACTGGAAGCGCTAAAAGAAGTAGCAACCGATTTTGTAGCGCAACGTGCTATGGACCGTCTTGGCTTAGTGATTTATGCTGGAGAAGCATACAGTCCCGTCCCACTGACAACGGATCAAAGTTTACTTAGTCAACAAATAAGTGGGCTTCACCACGAAATGCTCGAAGGAGGTACAGCTATTGGGATGGGGTTGAGTACCGCTGTAAATCGATTGGTAGAAAGCACCGCGAAAAGTAAAGTCATTATTTTACTCACCGACGGTGAAAATAATGGGGGTATGGTGGATCCTGTACAAGCTGCTGAATTGGCTGCTAGTCTAGAAATCAAAGTCTACACCATAGGACTTGGCACAAATGGAATGGCCTCTACTCCAGTAATGAAGGACCCCAGGGGAAATCTAATTTACCAGCCCAGACCTGTCACTATTGATGAGGAATTGCTCCAACGCATTGCAAGCATCACTGGAGGGCAGTACTTCCGCGCCACAGATAATGAAAGTTTAGTGCAGATTTACGAAAGCATTGACCAATTGGAAAAAAGCGAAATTGAAGGCTTTGAATTTTACCGCTACACGGAACATTTCGCCATATTCCTTTATCTCGCGCTAACCTGTATCGGGCTTGAGCTACTACTGAACTTTGTTCTCTTAAAAACCGCGTTCTAATGGATGTTAAATGGCAACATACGGAATGGCTGTATGCAGCACCATTCATGCTTCTCGCAATAGTGATTACGGCGGTTTTATTCCAACGCTGGCGCCAAAAGGCGTGGCAAATTTTAGGCCTTAATGACCGCTCCGAGCGCACCGTTGCCTCCCTAAGTACTGCACGTTTGTATACCCGATATACATTCTTAGCGTTGGCTGCGGCCTTTATTTGTTTGAGTCTAGCAAACCTTCAGATGAGCGGACAAACAAGCCAGGTAAAGCGACAGGGGGCCGATGTTGTTTTCGCGCTTGACGTAAGCCGCTCCATGCTCGCAGAAGACCTTACCCCTTCTCGATTAGAAAAAGCTAAACTTCTTATTTCTAGAACTGTAGATGAATTAGGCGGCGACCGCGTCGGTATCATTGCCTATGCCGGAAGTGCCTACCCGGCCCTTCCCATAACTACAGATTACGCCGCCGCAAAAATGGCACTGCGCGCCGCAAGTCCAGATGCCGTGCCTTCACAAGGGACTAATCTAACAGCCGCGCTTGACTATGCCGCTGAATATTTCAATCCCGCTTCCCCTGCAGGACGCTTCGTCATTGTACTTACAGACGGAGAAGATCATGAAGATGTAGCTTTGGGAAGTGCAGCACCAGCACTACCCGTTCAAACCATGCTTGTCGGCCTAGGCACCACCTCCGGCGGACCTATTCCTATAAGCCGTACTTCGCGTGGAACCACCTACAAAAAAGACAATAAGGGCGAGGTCGTCATTACCAAACGTGACCTAGAAAAACTCAGCAGTATTGCGCGTACTTTAGATGCCGTCGTCGTAGATGGTAACTATACCGATCCTGCATTAAAAGCCATTCAAGAATTTATCTCTGGTGGTGATAAAGCGGAGATCAACGAAGAGATTGCAATAAATTATGAGAGCCAATTCCAATGGTTCCTCTTCCCAGCACTATTATTTTTGGCACTGTACCTGTTACTTCCCGCACATACAGGTCGGAAAATAAACGGAGCGTGGGTTATTTTACTCTTGTTCGTTTTGCCTCCAACACTCCATGCACAAGAAGGAGATAGCCTCGTGGTGAATACTACTGAAGACTGGACGAAACACGACTATGGCAAGCGTGTTAGGGAAGGGAATGAAACGTTTGAACAAGGCAATTTAAGCGGTGCAGCGCAAGCCTTTGCAGAAGCTGCTACGGCAGAACCCGACGCATTTGAACCTTTGTATAATCTTGGCACTACTTTATTGGCGGCAGGGGAAGCAGAGCAGGCGGCAAATACGCTATTAAAATCGGCACAAAACACGAAGGATCCGCGCACACAAAGCGATGCATTATACAACGCTGGAAATGCCTTTATGGCCGCTGAAAAATACCAAGAAGCCGTGGGCGCGTATGCAGAAAGCCTTCGGAAAAATCCTTCGCAGAAAGATGCCGTATATAATCTCAACCGCGCACTTGAGCAACTGAAGAAGCAACAGCAAAACGAAGAAAACCAGGAGAACGAAGAAAACCAGGAGAACGAACAGAAAGAAGATCCTAAAAACGAGCAAAACGAGCAGCAGCAGGAAAATCCTGAGGACGACGAAAGTAAAAAAGACGAACCCCAAGACGATCAGCAGGGCGAAAACGAGCAAGGCGATCAGCAGCAGGACGAGCAAGAAAGCGACCAGGGCAGTCCGCAGGATGAAGAAGGCGGCGGCGAAAAAAATGAGCCTAAAGAAGGCGGTGAGGTGAAGGCTAAGATGACCCCGGAGCAGATTAAAGGTTTGCTCGAAGCGGTGCAGCGTGCGGAAGAGAAAACAGCGGAAAAAATGACCGCTAAAAAAGCAAAAGGAAAAAAACAAAGTGGAGAGAAAGATTGGTAAATACCATTGGCTTTGGGCTTTTATCCTCCTCGCTAGTGGTCTTATGGCACAGGAGGTACAGCTGACCGCACGGAGTTCTCGCACTTCCGTGGGATTAGACGAACCCTTTCGAATCACCTTCAGTAGTAATGCGAGGGGTGGCGAGCTCAGTGCGCCAAATTTTGAGCACTTTATAGTGGTCAGCGGACCGTACAGCTCACAGCAGACACAAATCATTAACGGTTCCATGAGTTTCTCTCGGGAACTTACCTACCAGCTCGTTGCGCAAGAAGAAGGAACCTTTTCCATAGGTCCAGCGACATTGGAAGCTAAAGGCAAGCGTTACGAGAGCAATACGCTAACCATTCAGGTCAAAGCGGGTGTGCAGCGTAAACGTTCCTCTTCACCAGAGAAATCTGTAGGATTTGAGGTAGATATATTGAGTTCTAAAAAGGAAGTCTATGTAGGCGAACCCATCGTTTTACTATTTTCCGCCACCCTCTTCGAGCAAGTGCGCGATTTAAACATGCTGCAGTCCCCCAATTTTGAAAATGTATTGCAGCAACAATTAGATTTTGAACAGCAATCTAGAAGAGAACGTGTGGGCGCTAGAAACGCTACAATTTTAGATTTTGACAAACGTCTTATTATTCCTAATAAGCCCGGGACATTGGGCGGGCAGGAACTCAAGATTACCGGAGCAGTTCAAAAACCCACAGGACGCAGAGACTTCTTTAATATGCCTTTAATGCGGTGGGAACAAGAAGTGGCAACGGCAAAAATTCCAGCAGTCACCATTAAGCCGCTCCCAAGCCCAAAACCTGAGGCATTTTCAGGCGCTGTAGGCGAATTAGAATTGGTCCGTGAATTGAGTCGCACTTCGGTAAATGGGGATGAATCCATAACGCTAAAACTGCGTATTGAAGGTGCAGGAAACTTCAATACAATCAGCGTTCCTGAATTGATTCCACCGCAAGGATTTGATTTATACGATCCCAAATTCAATGAAAAAATTCGCTACAGTGAGCGTGGCGTTCGCGGCTTCAAAGAATTTGAATACCTATTGGTACCTCAATTTAAAGGCCAATTTATTCTTCCTAAGATGCAATGGATCTATTTCAACACCAAGAAAGGAGCCTACGAAACCATAACGCTTGAGGAAACTACACTGACGGTAACTGGTGACGCATTAGAGGAAGCCGCTGCCACTGACGGCAGCAATATGCCGAAAGCACAACGCGAGGTAAGTAGTATTGATAACGACATTCGCTATCTTCAAGAGGTAAATGAAGACCGCACCCATGGCACGCAACCGCTGCTTTGGGTTTGGGTGGTTTTTGGTGCCGTCGTATTGGGTTGGTTACTTCAGCTTGTATCCTTTCATCCGAGGAAAAAATCACCCGAGGCAGCTCGGGCAGCGATTAAAAAAGAAATTAACACGGCATGGAAATCAAACCATCCAGATGCGGTAGATCAAATGTTGAATGCCTTAGAAGGAGCATTGGTCCGCAGAGGGATTGCAAAAGAACACATCAGCTTATCTGCATTGCAGGAAGTCCTGGGTCCTGAACTAGCTGCGCAAACCATTGACCTGATTGAACGGCTACAATTGGCCCTTTATGCACCCAACGCAGTAGGCTCAAAAGAAGAATGGTTGAACGAATTTAATGCACTATGGGAGCAACTCTAACTGCGGTAAGCGACAGTGCCAACGCCTTATATGCCGATGGCCAATTTGAATCGGCGCGCGCGCTTTATGAATCCTTAGTAGAACAAGGTCATTCAGATCCTGCATTGTACTATAATATTGGTAACTGCTGCACGAGGCTTGGTGCTTTAGGTGAGGCACGATTATGGTTTGAGCGGGCACTCCTGTTCGACCCTGCAAATGAGGAAACGCTGCATAATCTAGAATGGCTGAACGCGCGCCTCACTGATGCCTTACCCGCCCCAAACGAGCCGCTCCTGCATTGGATCGGTCACCAATTCAGAACTGCGCTTGCGCCCGAACAATGGGGATTGCTCGCGGGAGTATTCTTCGTAGTAGCCCTCATACTACTCGTAGTACGAAAATTTAAAAAACCTGCATTGAGCTGGCGTTTACCGCTTACTCTAAGTAGTATAGGCCTACTACTACTTCTCGTAGCACAAATGAGTATTCCCCAAAGTAACCAGATCGTTGTGGTCAGCAACAACAGCTACGGATACAGTGCACCCGATGCCAATGGCAAACGAATAGTCCTATTGAGTGAAGGCAGTTCCGGCCGCTTAGTACGGGATACACAAGGGTGGTTCTATGTCGCACTTGGCGACGGTCGTCAAGCATGGTTTTCATCCGATCAATGGGGCCGCATACTTCCCATCAACGGGCATTAAATCAATTTTGGTAACCAGCTGCGCTGCGGTGTAGTAATTCCCATGACCTCTCTGTAGGAATTAGGAAATGCACGTACTACTTGTTTCGATTCATTCCATTGTAAATGCGAGCGATCGCCTGAAGTGTACACTGCAAAAAGGTGCTTCACCCTTGCGTAAATTACGTCCGCTTGTTCGTCTGTACAATGCTGAAATCCAGGTAGTGTTTTGAATTTTTCCGTAGTGATTGCAGCTCCTAAAGTGCATTGCGCATCTAAAGGTTCCCTCCAAAAAGGAAAATAGAAAGGGTACCCGTGCAACAGGTTGTTGAAAATGATTTCTTCCATGACAAGGTAACTAGGTTGGTTTGGATACCTAAGTTAACTTTTTTCAACCTGAAAGTCAGTGCTTTGAGAATAAAGTCTAAATCGAAACAAACCGTGCATTCCTTCACTACAAATGATAAATACTGGTATTCTAAGGATAAAATACGGTTATTCCGCTTCGTGATGGTTAAATCCTTGGGCTTTCAAACCGATCACTTTATCGTCTCTAGTAATGAGGTTTGCACCGGTTCCCTCTTTCACATAACCAATGACCGTTAGATTAGGATTGGTCTGAACCTTTTCATGATCCTCGATAGGCACTGTGAATAGCAGCTCGTAATCTTCACCACCATTCAGTGCAACTGTGGTTGTATTCAAATTAAACTCCTCGCACAACGCATATATGGATGGATCGATTGGTATTTTACTCTCATACAGATTGTATTGCATCTGCCCTGTATTCGCAAGGTGCAAGGTTTCTGAGCTTAAGCCGTCAGAGATATCTATCATAGAAGTCGGCTGAATGTCTAATGCCTTAAGAATTTCGACGATGTCTTTGCGTGCCTCTGGCTTCAACTGACGCTCTAATATGTATTCATGTCCGCCTAATTCCGGTTGCATATCCGGGTTTTCTAAATACACCTGCTTCTCTCGCTCTAAAATTTGAAGTCCCATATAAGCCCCGCCTAAATCACCGCTAACAACAATAAGATCGTTGTCTTTCGCACCGCTTCGTTTCGCAACACGCTCCTTTTCAACGCGACCGACAGCAGTTACGGAAATCATCAAACCTGAACGTGAGGCTGTGGTGTCGCCACCAACTAAATCCACATTGTAGCGTTCACAAGCTAAATGAATCCCTTCGTAAATTTCTTCCAATGCCTCTACAGGAAATCTGTTTGAAACGGCCAAGCCCACAGTGATGTGTTCAGGCGTTCCATTCATCGCATAGATATCGCTAAGGTTGACTATGACACTTTTGTATCCCAAATGCTTCAGCGGCATGTAGCTCAGATCAAAGTGCACGCCTTCCACGAGAAGATCGGTAGAAATCGCCTGGTAGTGCGCACCTACGTCTATAAGTGCAGCATCGTCTCCCACTCCTAATGCGGTGTGGGCGTGTTTCAACTTAGTGGCTTGCGTTAAATGACCAATAAGGCCAAACTCGCCCAAATCACTAATGGGCGTGCGCTGTGGGTTTTTTGCATCGAACATGTAGCAAAGTTATTGTGTTCATTGGTCAGAACACAAGAAAAAAGCCACGTATTACGTAACTTTGTCGCGCATCTTTAGAATGTTTCTAAATAATATGGTAAAAGTATCAGATACTGCAAAGTCAAAACTTGCTGCACTTATGCAGGAAGAGGGCAAGCAATTGGATAAGACCTACATCAGTGTAGGCGTAGAAAGTGGCGGATGTTCCGGACTCTCTTATAAAATGGATTTTACCCCGGAAATGCCGGAAAATGCAGAGCTCTATGAAGATAACGGCGTTAAAGTCGTAGTAGAGAAAAAATCACTCCTTTACCTCATCGGCACCACTTTGGAATACAGTGGTGGACTGAACGGAAAAGGATTCAGTTTTAATAACCCTAATGCGACACGCACCTGCGGGTGTGGAGAAAGCTTCGCCGTTTAACCCCCTATTATGAGCGACGAAATCCTAGATGAAATCACCGCATCCGACTACAAGTACGGGTTCACCACAGATATCGAAAGCGATACGGTGCCTCCGGGACTGAACGAGGATGTGATTCGATTGATCAGCGAAAAGAAAAATGAACCCCAATGGATGTTGGATTGGCGTTTAGATGCCTATAAAAGTTGGCTGGAGATGGAAGAGCCTGAATGGCCTAACGTTACCTACACAAAGCCAGATTTCCAAGCAGTCTCGTATTACAGTGCACCCAAGCAGAAGAAAGAATTGGACAGCCTAGATGAAGTAGATCCTGAATTGTTGCGTACGTTTGAACGTTTAGGCATTAGCCTTGACGAGCAAAAGCGCTTATCAGGAGTAGCTATGGATGTTGTTGTAGATTCTGTTTCTGTAGCGACCACTTTTAAGAAAACGCTGGCCGAAAAGGGCATCATTTTCTGCTCCATGAGTGAAGCCATTCAGGAACATTCTGAACTGGTTCGAAAGCATCTGGGTACGGTAGTACCTAAGCGTGATAATTTTTATGCCGCATTGAACAGCGCGGTATTTACCGACGGTTCGTTTTGTTATATCCCAAAAGGGGTGCGTTGTCCAATGGAATTGAGCACCTATTTCCGTATTAACGAAGCCAACACTGGCCAGTTCGAGCGTACGCTGGTCATTGCAGATGAAGGCTCATACGTAAGTTACCTTGAGGGATGTACTGCCCCTTCTCGCGATGAAAACCAATTGCATGCTGCAGTGGTCGAGCTCGTTGCCATGGACGATGCTGAAATTAAATACAGTACCGTTCAAAACTGGTACCCCGGCGACGCAGAAGGGAAAGGCGGTGTCTTCAACTTCGTGACAAAGCGTGGTATTTGCGAGCGCAATGCAAAAATCAGCTGGACCCAGGTGGAAACCGGTTCTGCGGTGACCTGGAAGTACCCTTCGTGCATCCTAAAAGGAGATAACAGCATTGGTGAATTCTATAGCGTTGCGGTTACGAACAAATACCAGCAAGCAGATACTGGAACGAAGATGATTCATTTGGGTAAAAACACCAAAAGCACCATCATCTCAAAGGGTATTAGTGCAGGAAAAAGTCACAACAGCTATAGAGGTTTAGTGCGCGTTGGAGCGCGTGCAGAAAACGCACGAAACTTCAGCCAATGTGATTCCCTTCTTATGGGAGATCAATGTGGCGCGCATACCTTCCCTTATATCGAAGCACAACATCCTACAGCTCAAATAGAGCATGAGGCGACGACTTCGAAGATCGGTGAAGACCAGATATTCTATTGCAACCAGCGTGGAATTGGCACTGAAGAAGCTATTGCGCTCATTGTAAATGGCTATTGTAAAGATGTATTGAACCAGCTTCCTATGGAATTTGCCGTAGAAGCACAAAAACTATTGGAAGTCTCCCTCGAAGGCTCCGTAGGATAAAGCATGATTAAAATTAACAACCTCCAAGCCCGCGTAGAAGACAAAGAAATTCTTAAGGGCATCAACTTAGAAATTAATCCCGGTGAGATCCATGCGATTATGGGTCCTAACGGCTCAGGTAAATCGACTCTTTCTAGCGTTATCGCGGGTCGTGAAGACTACGAGGTAACTGGCGGAAGCATTGACTTTGAAGGCGAAGACCTGTTGGATTTAAATCCCGAGGAACGGGCACATAAAGGAATCTTCCTGAGCTTTCAGTACCCGGTGGAAATACCGGGAGTTACCGTAAGTAATTTCGTTAAAACTGCCATTAACGAAAGTCGGAAAGGACGTGGTGAAGAGCCCATGGAAGCACGCGAAATGCTTGCCAAAATGCGCGAGAAAACGGCCCTTCTAGAGATGGACAAAAGCTACCTCAGCCGCAGTTTAAACGAAGGGTTTTCCGGAGGAGAGAAAAAGCGCAACGAAATCTTCCAAATGGCCATGTTAGAGCCAAAATTAGCCATTCTAGATGAAACTGATTCCGGCCTAGATATTGATGCACTGCGTATCGTTGCAGGTGGTGTAAATAAGCTACGCACTGCAGATAACGCTGTTATAGTCATTACACACTACCAACGTCTTTTGGACTACATCAAACCGGATTTCGTTCACGTATTGTACAACGGTCGAATCGTAAAAAGTGGCGGTCCAGAATTGGCCCATGAGCTGGAAGAGAAAGGATACGACTGGATCAAGGCAGAAAACGCATGACAGATTTAGCGCAAGACTTACTCTCGTCCTTTGTTGTAGCTGAACCTCAGCTCAACGGCAGTAGAAATCTTGGTGTAGTACATCTACGCAAGGAAGCACTGGACCGTTTCGAAGCCCTGGGTTTTCCAACTACACGGGACGAAGAGTGGAAATACACCAACCTTAAGCCCGTTCTAAAACACAACTACCGCATCCTTTTAAAAGGAGACGATGCCGTATCATTTGCTGATATCAAATCGTATTTACTCAGTGATTTAGACACGTACAAGCTGGTTTTTATCAACGGAAAATACAGTTCTTGGTTGAGCGATTCAACGCATCAGGAATTTGACGTTTGTACTTTTGCAGCGGCATTGAATAAATACCCCGATACCATCGCTGAGTATTTAGGTAAAGCAGCGCCGAAAGGTGAGACTTTTGTCGACTTAAACACGGCCTTTGCCGACGATGGTGCATTCATTCGAGTGAAGGCAAGCCAAACCGTGGATAAGCCTATTGAAATTCTATACCTCACTACAAATGAAAACGGCCCAGCCTTTTCACAGGTACGTAATCTGATCATTGTCGAACAGAATGCGGAGGTTCAACTGGTTGAACGTCATCAAAACATAGGGGACCAGCCGAGCTTTACGAATTTTGTGAGTGAAGTTTTCGCCGCACGGGACGCTAGAGTCAGCTATTACAAAGTACAGAATGATGCCGATGAGGCAACGTTGGTCGACAATACCCATGTCGTGCAAAAAGAACAAAGCAACGTACACGTGGGCACCTATACTTTCGGTGGAAAATTGGTTCGGAATAACTTGCATTTTTATTCCGGCGGAGAACACGCTGAGAGCCATATGGATGGCATTACTATTATTGGTGATGGACAGACCGTAGATCATCATACGCTCGTAGACCACCAAGAGCCTAATTGTTACAGCCGTGAATTATACAAGGGAATCTATCTTGGTAAGAGCCACGGTATTTTCAATGGAAAAGTAATGGTGCGTCAGAAAGCGCAAAAAACTAATGCGTTCCAACAGAATGATAACATCTTGTTGAGCGACAAAGCGAAAGTTGATACCAAGCCGCAGTTAGAAATTTTCGCAGATGATGTTCGTTGTTCGCATGGATGTACTATTGGCCAATTGGATCGCAATGCCCTTTTTTACCTGCGCTCCAGAGGAATTCCGAAACACGAAGCCGAAGGTTTAATGACCTATGCTTTTGCCGCAGATGCGTTGGAATATGTCAAAATACCACAGCTTGAAAAGCGTTTGAATCGTGTCATCGCGGAGAAATTAGGCATTAATTTAGAATTTACCCTCTAATGAGCTACGACGTCCAAGCCATACGCGAGCAATTTCCCATTCTGCACCAGCAGATTCATGGGCGACCGCTTGTATACCTGGACAATGCCGCGACGGCCCAGAAGCCGCTTGCTGTAATAGAAGCTATTACTCATTATTACACGAAAGACAATGCCAACGTACACCGTGGTGTACATACCTTAAGTCAACGCTCAACGGATGCTATGGAAGCCGTACGCGCAGACGTATGTGCCCACATTAATGCACGAGAAGTCGCCGAAATCATTTTCACACGTGGCATCACCGACAGCATTAATACCGTTGCTTTCGGCATGGAAGCGGTCATAGAGCCGCACCACAACGTGGTAATTACCGCTTTAGAACACCACAGCAACATTGTGCCTTGGCAAATGCTTTGCGAACGGACAGGAGCTACATTGCGCTACATACCCATGAACGATAAAGGCGAGCTAGACCTCTCCACGTTGAATGCGTTAGTGGATGAACACACTGCGATGGTTGCCTTCAATCACATTTCAAATGCGTTGGGCACCATCAATCCGGTAAAAACCATTTTAGCTCGTGCGAAAGCGGTAGGTGCATGGACCCTGGTCGACGGTGCGCAAAGTGGCCCGCACGCGAAAGTAGATGTACAGGATTGGGACGTTGATTTCTTCACTTTATCCTCGCATAAAATGTATGGACCAACAGGCTTGGGAGTGCTCTACGGTAAACGCGAACGATTGGAGGCGCTTCCTCCTTATCAAGGCGGCGGTGAAATGATTGCCACAGTAACCTTAGAAAAAAGCACCTACGCAGCTATTCCGCATAAATTTGAAGCAGGCACCCCACATATTGAAGGCATCATCGGTTTTGGAGCTGCTTTAAAATACATCAATTCCGTGGGGCTTGAAGCCATTGCTGCGCATGAATCCGCCCTATTGGAATATGCAACGAAAACACTGTCCTCCATTGACGGTTTCCGAATCATCGGAACAGCGGCAAACAAAGCCAGTGTCCTCAGTTTTCTAGTGGAAGGTACACATCCCTATGATCTAGGAGTGCTTCTCGACCAACAAGGTATTGCCGTTAGGACTGGGCAGCATTGTACGCAACCCATTATGGACCAATTCTGCATCGCGGGAACCGCTCGCGCAAGTTTTGCGATGTACAACACCTTCGAAGAAATCGATTTATTCAAGGCTGCGCTCGAACGCGCCGTAACCATGCTACGTTAAATCACTATGCCTACCATTACTGAAAAACAAGCACTACTCGTCGAAGAATTTGAATTCTTTGAAGAATGGATGGATAAATACAACCACATCATTGAGATGGGCAAAGCATTACCCCCCTTTGAAGTGGCAGATAAAAACGAAGATTTACTGGTACAAGGCTGCCAAAGTAAGGTTTGGCTTAAGGCAGAGAAGCAAGGGAACCAAGTGCGATTCTTTGCAGATGCCGACGCCATTATCGCAAAAGGTATCGTCGCAATATTAATCGATGTTTTTGACAATCAACCGGCAGTAGAAATTGCAGCTGCGGATCTTGGTTTCTTAGAAGATATTGGACTAAAGGATCATCTGAGTCCTACCCGCGCGAATGGGTTGATGAGTATGATTAAACAAATGAAATTCTACGCGTTGGCCTTTTCCAGCGCAAACTAAAGGTATGAGCGAAGAATTAAGCCATCAAGAAATGCAAGCCATTGGCGAAGAAGTCGTTGGTGTATTGTGTAACATTTTCGATCCAGAGATTCCAGTAGATATTTACCAGCTTGGTTTAATCTATGACGTGAAGGTAAGCACGGAACGCGATGTCCACATCCTCATGACACTCACCTCTCCAAACTGTCCGGTAGCTGAAAGTATGCCTGAGGAGGTCAAAGAAAAATCGCGCGCACTAGATAACGTGCGTGAGGTAGAAGTCGAAATCACCTTTGACCCGCCTTGGGATAAAAGCATGATGAGTGAAGAAGCGAAGCTCGAATTGGGCATTCTTTAGTCCTATTCGCCCACTTCTTAAGATTTTCTTAAAAGACGAACCAAACCGTCACAAAATCGTTAATGTCTTCGTTAATTAGCTGCTCGTTCCTCAAAGAATCGAGCGATTTTTTGTGATTTGAAAATACCCGCCAAAATGAAGATTGGAATTGACGCCCTTGCCTACTACGTACCGCAATTGTACTTACCTATTGAAGCCCTAGCTGAGGCGCGCAACATAGAATACGCTAAACTCCATAAGGGTCTAGGTTTGACCTCAATGTCCTTTCCAGATATCGATGAGGATGCAGCAACAATGGGAGCCAACGCAGTACTCAATCTTTTTAACGATGAGCCCCTGGACCCCAGTACTGTAGGACGTCTTTACCTAGGTACTGAAAGTGCGCTGGATAGCGCCAAACCTACGGCAACCTACATCTTAGATTTAGTAGAACAACAACTCGCCAGTCAACATGGTGCCGATTGCTTGCGCAATATAGATGCGGTGGATATGACCTTTGCGTGTATCGGTGCAGTGGATGCTTTAGAAAACGCGTGTCTATACGTACGTCAACATCCGGAGAAAAAGGCGATTATTGTTGCTTCCGATTTAGCAAAATACAACTTAGGATCAACTGGAGAATATACGCAGGGTGCAGGCGCTGTTGCGATTGTGGTTTCCGTGGATCCGTCCATCATCTCTTTAGGGGATGAAATAGGCGTGGCCACAAAAGGCGAACGCGATTTTTTCAAACCGCGCAGAACCCATACTAAAGCAGCACTGCTTGTAGAAGCAGCAGCGCTCTTAGGCCAACCGCTTACTATCGAAGCGGCGGAAACAAAGGTGGCAGAAGCTGGAGGCTTTTGGGGAGGAAATAGAATGCTCCGTAGTTATGTTGAAGAACCCGTATTTGACGGTCAATACAGCAACTTTGCCTACGTCAGCCGCATTCGTGAGGCATTGGCACATTTTGCGACCAAAGTACATATTAATCCGGCTTTAGATTGGGATAAGGTGGTCATGCACTTACCCTATGCGTTCCAAGGCCGACGTATGCTGGTAAATTTTTACCTGGACTGGATGAAGGCCAATGGCAAATGGCAGGATGTGGTTACCGTAATGGGCAGTGATCAACCTTCTGATAAAGCCGAAGCAAAAGAATGGGTACGTGCATTCAGTAAATCCGACTATTACCGCGAATACGTGGCTAAAGCTCTAGCACCAGCGGAGCGCGCATCTAGCTTGATAGGCAATATGTATACTGCCTCCATTTTCATGGGACTCTTAAGTACGCTTTGCGACGCAGCTGATAAAGGTGAAGCAATTGAAGGCAAAACTATAGGCTTCATGGGTTACGGCTCTGGTTCAAAAGCAAAAGTATTTCAAGGTACGGTGGAGGCAGGTTGGTCTAAAGTGGGCCAATTAGATCTGTTTAATGCCCTTGAAAACCGCTCGCCTGTCGACTTTAAAACCTATGAGCTTTGGCACAATGAGCGCCTCACCGCTCCGCTTTCTCCAGAGAAATCAGGTTTTACATTTACTGGTTTACGAACTGAAGAGAACCAGGAATACTTCAGAGACTATACCTTTACAGCTTAATCTATGAGCGACGGTACCATTGTAAATAAAGTAGCAGCAAGTCCGCTGATCACCTTTAATTTGGAAGATTTTCTCCCGAAAACGGTGCAAGCAATGGACCTAAGCCAATGGCTCGAACAAGGCTTTATTCTACGTGAAACCGAATTCAGAAATGCACTTAAAAGCACAGATTTTACGCTATATGACGGTGCTGTAATTCACCTCTTTTGCAGTACTGATGCTATACTACCCGCATGGGCACCACTCTTAGTGGCTAGTAAATGCACTGAGGCAGGACTTACCTGTATTTGGTCAGAAAATGAAGAAGGATTCTATAGTGCCTTCTTTCGCGAGCGGATGACGCTTCACGAATGGAAGGAATACAGCGGAAAACCTGTTATCATCAAAGGATGCGGAGATAAACGTATTCCGAAGGACGCCTATGTTTTGGCCACCCAATATTTAAAACCTATTGCGAAGAAAATCAGCTACGGTGAGGCTTGTTCAGCCGTTCCTTTAAAGTAATCTAGAGTGTAAAACTCAATCCCACAGTTAACGGACGGGCTTCAGACCACTCCGTCAGCATTGCACCATTTACAACAATAGCGCTCATTCCGTAATGCACATACGCATTCAACGGACCTCTTCCTGCTTTTACATGCACTCCGTATCGTATGGGGTTGAATCCGGATATTTGATAGTATTTGACCTGATATACGTCGTCTTTATAGTACGAATAGGCATCCGTACGGTACCCAAAAGTACCTCCGACGTACAACCTGTTGTATCTGCCCTTTCTATTGACTTTACCACGGTAACGAAACGCTACAGTAGCGTCCAAATATTCCGTCGCAAAGCGGTTGGAAATGAAATCACGTCCGCTAAGATCTACAAGTGTTTGTGTACCGTCTTCCGCAACATCAATACGAACGTTCCCGTGATAAAACTGCGCACTGTAGCCTATTCCATAGGCTATTGAGAAATGGCTTAAGCCTATGACGTTATCGCGCATGAATTGAAACGACTGACTGTTCGCACGAACGTTCGACTGAAAGGATGCTGGCGCATGGAGCACAGACAATAAACCAGAATTAAACGAAAAACCCTCTCCCGGTTCAGGCAAAAAGGCAGTTTTCGATTGGCCGTATCCAGTAAGGCACAACGTCAATAGAGCAAACAGTAGGTGGTACGTTTTTTTCATACCACCAAAATACAATTTACTTAGTCGTCTAAGTCGTCCGATTCAAAATCTTCGTCGTCTGAAGAAACGCTTTCTTCAAATTCCTCTAGATCGAATGCTTCGAAGTTTTTAGTCAAAGTACTACTCACCTTGATTAGGTACTTCGTATCCTCTGTTTCCATTGGAACGGCCTCAACTTTCTCGCCTTTCGCGTTCGTAAAGTATATGGTATCGTATTCGAAACCATCTGGGTACGCTTCGACCAATAGCGCCATTAGGTCTGGTGTCATGGATTTATAATCCTTGATCACGTTTTTCTTTGCCATCGCCTTTGATGATTAAGTGAGCAAATAGCCCACGCAAAAAACACAACTATAAACTAATCCATTGAAAATGAAAACACTTAGAAAAGCCAGGCCTTACTACGCGTACTTTCATTTTACTTGCCCAATATCCAAGAAAAAATCAATGGTGCAACAATAGTTGCATCACTTTCCACAATAAATTTTGGTGTGTCCGCATCCAGCTTCCCCCAAGTGATTTTCTCATTAGGAACGGCACCTGAATACGAACCGTAGCTTGTTGTGGAATCTGATATTTGACAGAAATACCCCCAAAACGGCGTATCTTCTAGCTCCATATCCTGATACAACATGGGCACTACACAGATTGGGAAATCGCCCGCAATTCCACCGCCTATTTGGAAAAATCCAATAGACGCTTCTTTCGAGGTTTGCGTATACCAATCTGCGAGCCACATCATGTATTCAATGCCGTTCTTTACAGTGCTTGCTTGGAGTTCACCTTTGATGCAGTACGAAGCGAAAATATTTCCCATTGTACTGTCTTCCCAACCTGGAACTACAATCGGAAGGTTGCGCTCAGCGGCAGCAATCATCCAGCTGTGTTCTGGTGGAATTTCATAGTACTGTTCCAATACTCCAGATAAGATCATCTTGTACATGTATTCGTGCGGAAAATAACGTTCACCCGCAGCTTCTGCTTTTTTCCAAATGTCCTCTACATGACTTTGTAGTCTTCGAAATGCTTCCTCTTCTGGAATACAGGTATCCGTCACCCGGTTCAACCCTCTATCCAGTAAATCACGCTCTTGCTGAGCAGTAAGGTCGCGATACTCTGGAACACGTTCGTAATGCGTATGTGCCACAAGATTCATCAAATCTTCCTCCAGATTTGCTCCGGTACAGGATATAATATCCACCTTACCTTCACGAATCATCTCCGCTAATGAGATACCTAATTCTGCGGTGGACATGGCACCGGCAAGGGTCACCATCATTTTACCGCCAGCGGTCAAATGCGCCTCATATCCTTTGGCGGCATCTACCATGGCTGCAGAATTAAAGTGGCGGTAGTGCTGCGCCATAAACTGTGAAATTGGTCCCTTATTCATAACCCAAAGTATTTAACATAGTTGCTGCGCTTTGCTCGTCTGCAAAGAGCTTTGAAGTCACATTTCCCTCTTCATCGCGGTCGACAACGACGTGCTTTGGCGCTGGAAGTAAACAGTGCTTTGTACCGCCATAGCCAGACAACGACTCCTGGTAAGCGCCTGTATTGAAGAACCCAATCATGAGGGGTTCCTCATCTTGAGCACTCATTCGCGGAAGAAAAATCGCGTTAACGTGCTGTTCGGAATTGTAGTAATCGTCCGAATCGCACGTCAATCCACCCAGTAAAACGCGGTCGTATGGACGGTTCCATTTGTTCAAGGGGAACATAATGAAGCGCTTGTTGATGGCCCAACTATCCGGCAGAGTGGTCATGAACGAACTGTCGATCATGTACCAAAGCTCACGGTCGTTTTGTTGTTTTGCGCCAAGGATACTGTAGAAATTCGCCCCACTTTCGCCCACGGTAAATGATCCAAATTCACTGAAAATATTAGGCTCTGGTACATCCGCAAAATCACACATGGTTTTGATCTGAGAGATGATTTCTTCAGCCATGTATTCATAATCGTAATCCATACCTAGACTCGTCTGGATTGGGAATCCGCCACCGATATTCAGACTATCTAGGGTTGGACACAAACGCTTCAAATCAATATAGACATTGACACATTTGCGCAATTCATTCCAATAGTATGCGGTATCCTTAATGCCCGTATTAATGAAGAAGTGAAGCATTTTAAGCTCCGCCATTTCATTCTCCGCAATTTTTGTTTTGTAGAAATCAACAATGTCGCGGTATCCAATGCCCAGACGCGAAGTGTAAAATTCGAATTTAGGTTCCTCCTCTGATGCAATGCGGATCCCCACTTTTGCTTTCACAGTCAATCTTGAGGTCAATTCTTCCAACTCCTCGACGTGGTCAATCACGTTAATGGTATTCGTATGTCCACTGTTGATCAGCCCGGCGATGTTATCCAGGTATGCTTTGGTTTTATAGCCGTTACAAACGACGTACTGCTGGTCTTTTAATCGGCCAGCTTCCTTCATTTTTTTAACGATGTTGATATCAAAAGCACTGGACGTCTCTAAGTGTACCTCATTCTCTAGAACCCGCTCCATAACGAAGCTAAAGTGATTACTCTTTGTGCAGTAGCAGTAATGGTAATTTGCATTGTAATCCACTTTTGCCATGGCCACATGGAACATGCGTCTAGCGCGCTGTATGTTCTCGTCTATTTTTGGCAAATAGGTCATGCGCAAAGGCGTACCGTACTGCTTCACAATAGGCATGAGGTCAAGATCGTTCCAGGCGAGCGTTCCGTTTTCAGTCAGCTCAAACTCCTCTGCAGGCCAGTCAAAGGTCTGTTCAACGAGGTCGATGTATTTGTTTTTCATTTCAGTAAAAAAGTGCGCAAATGTACTAGAAAAACCGAAGGAACAAAGTCAATTCTAATTATCTGATGTACTGAGCTTTAGATTCAGTTATTCGAAGGAAACCAGGGTGCTTGAAAATCCTTCTACGTGCAATTCAAAGGCATCACCACGTTCCACAGGGACCATGGGTCCCAAAGCACCAGATAATAATACCTCACCTTTTAAAAGTGGTCGCCCCATTTTTGCCATGGTCTGAGCTAACCATAACGCAGCATTTAGGGGATCGCCCATACACGCATGGCCATTTCCTTCACTCGCTATAGTGCCGTTTTTTAGCAGCGTCATTGCAATAGTAGCAGTGGGTACCTCCGCCAATGGCTTTGGTTGTGCGCCTAGAACATAATGTGATCCTGAAGCATTGTCCGCAATCGTATCTGAAATCTTAATGTCCCAGTTTTCAACGCGTGAACCCACAATTTCGATCGCAGGCTGAACGGCAACAATTGCAGACTTCAAGGTTTCCATATCCGTTTCAGGATCCTTCAAGTCTTTACCCAATACGAAAGCCAATTCGCCTTCCACCTTGGGCTGCATCAACAACTCCATAGGAACCGAGCCTTTTCCCGTTCTGTCCATGGTATCAAAGAGGACGCCGTAGTCGGGCTGATCGACACCAAGCTGGGCTTGAACCGCAGGACTGGTTAACCCAATTTTCTTACCCACAATACGTTCACCTTCGGCCAATCGCAAAGCCACAACTTTATCTTGAATGGCATATGCGGTAGGAATGTCGTTGTTGATGGTATCGCGCAATGGCGCAATAGTGCGTCCGTTGCGTAATGCTTCGAACAAGTCCTGTGCATGTTGATCAATAGCAGACATAACTGAGATTTTACCCCCACAAGTTACACTATATTTGTAGTGAACCCGCAAACAGAAGACCATGCCGTTTTACCAAAAATCGGGGCGTATTCCGCACAAACGCCATACTACCTTCAGAAAATCAGACGGTAGCTTATACCACGAAGAACTCTTCGGAACCATAGGATTCGACGGTATGTCGACCTTGTTGTACCATGAACATCCTCCCACGATGGTTAAGGAAGTACTTGAAAGTACGGATGTTGCTCCTAAGATTGCCGTAGATAAAAACATGAAGGCCTATCGTTTAGAGGGCTTCAAGGTTGCTCCAAAGGAAGATTATTTAGCCTCGCGTGTTCCGGTACTCACGAATGCAGACCTCACCATTTCGCTGGCAGCACCTTCGGCTTCGATGACCTCGTATTTTTATAAAAACGCACAAAATGATGAATTGGTCTTTGTGCATGAAGGCTCCGGTTCACTGCTCACGCAAATGGGCAAGCTCGATTTTGGCCCTGGCGACTACCTACTGATCCCTCGCGGAATGATTCAGCAGTTTCATTTTGATGGCGCTGAAAACCGATTATTCATTGTAGAAAGTGCTTCACCCATATACACTCCTAAAAGGTATCGCAACTGGTTTGGTCAACTGCTCGAGCACAGTCCTTATTGTGAACGCGACCTGCGCACGCCTGAGGCCACGGAACCTATAAATGCCTTAGGTGATTTTGACATTCGTGTAAAGAAGCAAAATATGCTTCATCACTATACCTACGGTTCACACCCCTTTGACGTGGTTGGCTGGGACGGATACAACTACCCTTATGCGTTCAATATTAAAGACTTCGAACCCATTACTGGGCGTGTACACCAACCGCCACCGGTGCATCAAACCTTTGAAGCCGCTGCGTTTGTGGTGTGCTCTTTTGTACCAAGACTTTACGACTACCACCCGGAATCTATACCTGCGCCTTACAACCACAGCAACATCGATTCTGACGAGGTGCTTTATTATGTAGACGGTGATTTCATGAGTCGTAACAACATTGGACGTGGACAAATCACCTTACATCCGGCAGGAATACCTCACGGTCCGCATCCCGGCACTTACGAAGCGTCCATCGGTAAAAAAGGCACTGAAGAATATGCGGTGATGGTGGATACTTTCCGTCCATTGAAATTGACCGAACAGGCATTAGCTTTAGATGCGGGCGATTACCACAAGAGCTGGATGCATTAAGAAATACGGAACGCAAGTAGCTTGAACCTCTATTTGCGACTTAAAACCTCAGAACATGAAAAAAGAACCACAAACCGCCATGCTCGGGCATGGCTACCATGCAGCCGATTACCATGGCAGTATGAAGCAACCCATTTACCAGACCTCGACGTACGAGTTTCCGAACTCCCAAGCCGGTAAGGATTATTTCGCTTGGGCTACTGGAAAGGAAGAGATGCCGGATGGCGCAAAAATGGGAAACATCTACAGCCGGCTTGGCTCTCCAAATACCCAGCTGCTCGAACAACGTTTAGCTGTTTTAGACGAAACGGAAGATGCGCTGGTCTTTGCTAGTGGAATGGCGGTTATTTCAGCGACCATGCTGGAATTGGCCACCCCGAATACGGTAGTTCTCTATACCGCGCCCGTTTACGGTGGAACGCACAGCTTCATTGACCATTACCTGCATAAATACGGTGTCATCCACCATGTTGTGGAACACGATAAAAGTGCTGAAGAAGTGGTTGCAGACGTAAAAGCTGCATACCCGGGCCTACTCGTAAGTGCTTTTTTTACAGAAACTCCTGCGAATCCGACCATGGATCTGTATTCGGTAAAGAAAGCTCGGAAAATCGCAGATGCGCTGGGATCAGAAGAGCACCCCGTACCGGTAGTGGTGGACAATACGTATTTAGGACCTACGATGAGCCGCCAGCATGAAAACGGTGCCGATATCGTGGTGTATTCTGTGACGAAGAATCTAGCCGGACACAGCGATGTTATTGCCGGTGCAGCAACTGGAAAAACGGCATGGATTAATAGGTTGCGCGTAGCACGTACCTTCATTGGTGGCATTTTAGGACCCATGGACAGCTGGCTGATTTTACGCTCGCTTGAAACCTACACCCTTCGCATCGCCGCGCAGCAAAAAACAACACATGAAGTAGCTGCGGCACTCGCCCTACATCCCGCCGTTAAAGAGGTGCGGTATTTAGGTAATCTGGAACAATGGAGTCCAGAACAGGCCGCTTTTTTCAAAGACGAATACCAGGGTACGGGTTCCATGATTGCCTTACATATTCATGGCGACGAAAGCGCAGCTTTCAAAGTACTGGATCATCTAAAAGTATTCCGCCTTGGCGTAAGTCTAGGAAGTACCGAAAGCTTGGCAGAACACCCCTATTCCATGACCCACAGCAAGGTGGACGATCCGATAAAATTAAAATTGGGCATCACAGAAGGTCTCATTCGCCTGAGTATAGGACTTGAGGCATCCAGCGACTTAATCGACGATCTGAATCGAAGTTTAGATACGATCATTTAATACCTTTAACCCAACAAAGAACAACGCTATGAATACAGCCACTTTACCGAAGCAATACGAGGACGCACAAGATTTTCTAGAGCTATGGGGAACCGATTACGTTGAATTCTATGTAGGAAATGCAAAACAAAGTGCGTACTACTTTAAGACTGCCTTTGGCTTTCAGGAAGTAGCTTATGCCGGTTTAGAAACTGGCGTGACTGACCGTACTTCCTATGTGCTTCAACAAGATAAAATTAGATTGGTCATCACCTCTTCCATGGTGGAGCACAGTGATATTAATCGCCATTTGAACGAGCACGGTGATGGTGTGAAAATTGTCGCTCTTTGGGTACCGGATGCTGCGAAAGCCTTTAAAGAGACGACTGCGCGCGGTGCTAAACCCTTCCAAGAGCCGCTGGTAAGCGAAGATGAAAACGGCAAAGTCATCACCTCTGGTATTTACACCTATGGTGAGACGGTGCACTTGTTTGTAGAGCGCAACGACTACGACGGTCCGTTCCTTCCTGGATATGCAGCACGGAGTCCAAAGTATCAGCCGGAATCGGTAGGTCTGAAATACATTGACCACATGGTAGGCAATGTTGATTGGGGTCAAATGAATACTTGGGTGAAGTTTTATGCAGAAGTCATGGGCTTTTCGCAAATCATTTCGTTTGACGACAACGATATATCTACGGAATACACGGCTTTGATGTCTAAGGTAATGTCCAACGGAAACGGTCGAATTAAATTTCCGATCAACGAACCAGCAGAAGGAAAAAAACGCTCGCAGATAGAGGAATACATCAACTTCTACAAGGGCGCTGGAGTGCAGCATTTGGCATTAGCAACTGATAATATCATCTATACCATCCATGAATTGCGCGAACGTGGGGTAGATTTTCTAGATGTTCCAGATTCGTATTACCTCGATCTTCAAGACCGTGTAGGCGCGATCGATGAGGACATCGAAGTATTGAAAAAGTATAAGATTCTGGTGGACCGTGACGATGAGGGCTATTTGCTCCAATTGTTCACTAAACCACTGATGGACCGCCCAACGGTATTCATTGAAATCATCCAGCGTAAAGGTGCAACCAGCTTTGGAAAAGGAAACTTTAAAGCCTTGTTTGAAGCAATAGAGCGCGAGCAAGAGCACAGAGGAACCTTATAAATAAAACCTTAAATAAGTACAGCACAGCATGATCGAAAATCAAGCAAACGATCCTTCAAGAACTTCGTGGATACCCGTTCCAGAACACAGTGATTTTCCCATTCAAAATTTACCTTTTGGAGTCTTTATTCCTGAGGACGATATCATTACAACAGGAACGCGCATAGGAGATACAGCCGTTGATTTAAGTGCCCTGCAACAGTTGGGTTATTTCAAAGGAATTGATCTGCCGGACGATGTATTTTTACAGGATACCTTAAATGATTTCATTGCTTTGGGTCGCCCGACATGGCGTCGCATCAGAAACCGATTAGCGGAGCTTTTTGACGAAAACAACACGACGCTCAAAGCGAACGTTACGCACCAAAATCAGGTACTCTTTCCTGTAGATCACGTTCAAATGCTCATGCCGGTATTCGTTCAGGATTATACGGATTTTTATAGCTCCATCGAGCACGCAACCAATGTAGGCAAGATGTTCCGCGATCCGGAAAATGCTTTGTTGCCCAACTGGAAACATATTCCGGTGGGCTACCACGGCCGCAGCTCGTCTATTGTGATCAGTGGCGTAGATCTGCATCGTCCTAAGGGGCAGCGCATGGCACCAGGGGCGGATGCACCAACCTTTGGCCCGTCTGTTCGTATGGATTTCGAACTGGAGATGGCGTTTATTACAGGAGAAGGAAAGCCCCTAGGCCACAGAATTAAAGCGGACGAAGCGGACGAATACATTTTTGGGATGGTCGTCTTTAACGACTGGAGTGCACGCGACATTCAGAAATGGGAATATGTGCCCTTAGGGCCGTTCTTGGGTAAAAACTTTGGCTCGAGCATGAGCCCTTGGGTCGTGACTATGGATGCCTTAGAACCGTTCAAAGTGGAAGGACCCAAGCAGGATCCGCCCGTCTTACCGTATCTAGAAACTGCTGGAAAAAACAATTACGACATCCATTTAGAGGTTGGTTTGACTCCGGAAGGCAAGACGGAATCGGTCATCTCAAGGTCCAATTACAAATACATGTATTGGAACCAACGTCAACAATTGGCCCACCATACGGTCAACGGATGTAATATCAATGCGGGTGATATGATGGCTTCAGGAACGATTTCCGGACCTACAAAAGACAGCTACGGATCTATGTTAGAGCTCAGCTGGTCAGGTAAAGAACCCATCAAATTGGACACGGGCGAGACCAGAACATTTATTGAAGACGGCGATACGGTTACTATGCGCGGTTGGTGCACAAACGGTACGACGAGAATTGGCTTTGGCGAGGTACGCACGACGCTGCTACCAGCCATAGAAGATTAAGCGAGCAAAGCCCACTTCTGAAAAAGGTTGGGGGCTTTTTTATAACTTGGGTAGACCCAATTACAGCACCTATTATGTCAGAAAAACACACCTACATCTCCAAGGTGGTGGCGGACGCCACTGAAGCCATTGCGGGATTAGAAGATGGGATGAATGTGATGTTTGGCGGATTCGGCCTTTGCGGTATTCCGGAAAACAGCATTGCAGCCATTAAAGCCGCGGGGGTCAAAGACATTACCTGTATTTCTAATAATGCGGGCGTAGACAACTTTGGTCTAGGATTGCTGCTTCAAACCAAGCAGATAAAAAAAATGATTGCCTCTTACGTAGGCGAAAACGATGAATTCGAGCGACAGATGCTGTCCGGGGAGCTGGAAGTAGATCTTATTCCTCAAGGAACGTTGGCAGAACGCTGCCGCGCTGCTGGAGCTGGAATTCCCGCTTTTTATACCCCCGCAGGCTACGGCACTGAAGTAGCGGAAGGAAAAGAGGTACGTGTGTTTGATGGTAAGCCGCACATTTTAGAACATGCCTTTGATGCCCCATTTGCATTTGTTAAAGCGTGGAAAGGCGACAAAGCGGGTAACCTTATTTTCAAAGGAACGGCACGCAACTTTAACCCTATGATGGCCATGGCTGGAAAAATCACCGTTGCAGAGGTGGAGGAACTGGTTGAAGTTGGTGAATTGGACCCCAATAGCATTCATATTCCAGGAATTTTCGTGCAGCGCATTTTCCAAGGTGTGGACTACGAGAAACGAATAGAACAACGCACCGTACGTGCTAAAAGCGAATAATCATGGGATTGAGTAAAGATCAAATTGCACAGCGCATTGCCCAAGAACTTCGCGACGGATGGTACGTGAACTTAGGTATTGGTATTCCAACCTTGGTGGCGAACCACATCCCGCAGGGCATTAATGTTGAGTTTCAAAGTGAAAATGGAATTCTAGGCATGGGGCCCTTCCCTTTTGAAGGCGAAGAGGATGCCGATTTAATCAACGCAGGAAAGCAAACCATCACCGCATTACCGGGAGCGAGCTTTTTCTCAAGCGAATTAAGTTTTGGTATGATTCGCGGCCAGCACGTTCAACTTACTGTTTTGGGTGCCATGGAAGTGAGCGACAGCGGAGATATTGCCAACTGGAAGATTCCTGGTAAAATGGTCAAAGGCATGGGTGGCGCTATGGATTTAGTGGCTTCCGCTGAAAACATCATCGTTGCAATGCAACACACCAACCGTGCAGGGGAAAGTAAACTCCTTCCGAATTGTTCCCTTCCGCTTACCGGTGTAGCGTGTGTCAAACGAATTGTAACTGATTTAGCCGTATTGGAAGTAGACCCAGAACGCGGCTTCATCTTAATAGAACGCGCGCCAGGAGTGACGGTGGAAGAGATCAAAGAAAAGACCGCAGGTCGCCTAGTGGTTGAAGGCGATGTACCGGAAATGAAATTATTATGAGAATAGCTAGAATCCTTTTTGGTATTAGTGGTTTACTACTATTATCCGGTTGTTACAAACCCACCTATGACGACGGTCCTTTGGTAAGCATGTTAACTAAGGAACAGCGACTGTGTCGAGAATGGCAAATCAATGAATTAAACGACGCACCGTTTCCAACCAACACTACGTGGGATTTCGAGGAAGACGGTGATTTAGATATCATTACAAATGACAATGGTGTGAATACTTCGAACACATGGTATTGGTTTTGGAACTCCGATAAATCTGGTATTGTGGTAAGCAATTTTGGGGGAACTGAAATAGATATTTCAAAATTGTCCCGTAATAAGCTCCATTTTGACATTAATGGTGACGAATACACTTGCACCTCCAACAACTAAAAAAAGGCGCCCAAGGGCGCCTTTTTTCTTTCCTACAAGTCGAACGCTTGAACCAATTGCCAAAGCGCAATATGTGCGTTCCGCGCTTGGAATAGGGCCGCTGTTTTACCATTCTCAGCA
>JAHEKP010000065.1 GCA_024638285.1 Cryomorphaceae bacterium | reverse complement strand
CAAGCAAAAAGTGTATTTGCTGACGCTCAAAAAATGCTACGCACCCTGCAAAAAGAGGGATGGCTAACGCTGAATGCAGCATACGGTATTTTTCCTGCACAAAGTAGAGGAGAAGAAATTATACTTGGTGAGAATGGCGCTTTGGGCAGTTTTTATTCCCTGCGTCAAACTGGGGAAAAATCAAAGTTTCAAGCCCTCTCAGATTTTATTGCCCCGGAAGGTACCGTTCAGGATTATGTGGGAGGTTTTGCGGTAACGGCTGGACTGGATATCGAAAAAACTTTAGTAAAATTTGAGGCTGCGCATGATGATTACAGTAGCTTGATGCTCAAGGCATTGGCTGATCGATTGGCAGAGGGTCTTGCAGAATACGTACACCTGAAGATTCGACGGGAAATATGGGGCTATGCACCCGAAGAGCAGTTAACGAACGACCAATTAATCGCTGAGAAATACCGTGGTATTCGTCCTGCGCCGGGCTATCCGGCTTGTCCTGACCACTTGGATAAATCGACGTTATTTGACTTGTTAGATGCGTCGTCCATCGGAATGTCGTTGACCGAAAGTTTAGCGATGTATCCTGCCTCGAGCGTAAGTGGTTATTACTTCGCTCATCCGGATTCAAAATATTTCGCCGTTGGAAAATTGGCTAAAGATCAAATAGAATCTTACGCTGGACTTCGAGGCATTGATGTTGCCACTGCAGAAAAGTGGTTGGCGCCTAATCTTAACTACTAAGCAATGAAGATTACCGATTTACTACAAGAAGTCAAGGAGTGCCAGTTTACTTTTGAAATACTGCCGCCGTTAAAAGGACAAAAGGCCCAGGAGATCTTTGACAACCTGGATCCATTGATGGAGTTTAAGCCGCCGTTCATTGATGTGACTTACCACCGTGAGGAAACCATATATAAGCGTTTAGACAATGGTTTACTCCAAGAAAAGGTCGTTCGTAAGCGTCCCGGTACAGTTGGTATTTGTGCTGCTATCATGCATAGATACGATACCGAGACGGTTCCTCATGTGCTCTGTGGAGGATTTTCTCGAGAGGATACAGAAAATTTACTGATCGATTTAAATTTCTTAGGCATTGAAAATGTAGTGGCGTTGCGTGGGGATCAAGCAAAGCACGAGAGCTATTTTACACCGCATAAAGAGGGGAATGCCTTCGCTATTGATTTGGTCAAGCAGGTCAAGGATTTAAATCAAGGCAAGTACCTTGATGAGGATTTACAAAATACAACAGCGACTAATTTTTGTATTGGTGTTGCGGGCTATCCTGAGAAGCACTTTGAAGCTCCATCATTAAATACAGACATTGATCATTTGAAAGCGAAAGTGGAAGCTGGGGCCGACTATATCGTTACGCAACTGTTTTTTGACAACAGTAAGTATTTTGCCTTCGTAGATAAATGCCGTGCTGCAGGCATTACCGTTCCTATTATACCAGGACTGAAGCCGCTTTCAACGAAACGTCAATTAAGTATTCTACCCCAGATCTTCCATGTCGACATCCCAGATGAATTGATTATTCAAGCCATCAAATGCAAGGACAATGCGCAGGTGAAGCAATTGGGTATAGAATGGTGTATACAACAAAGTAAGGAGTTAAGAGACGCTGGAGTACCCATTTTGCATTATTACAGCATGGGGAAAAGTCAAAACATCTATGAGATTGCTAAAGCAATTTTTTAGAGGTAGCGCTTTGCCCAACTTTCGCTTAAGGGAATCATACCGTTGCCACTTGCTCCAAGGGTAGGAGCAAGGGAATGCATTACCAATGTTTCGGGAGTAATCTTACGTTCTGTGATTGCTGCTTTTAGAGCAGTTGGAGTATAGGCTTCAATGCCGCTTTCATCTGCGGTAAAGACCAACATACGGTTAAAGAAATCAATTTCAAACCGCTGGCCAAACTCCATCAACAGATGTACGCTCTTATCAATACTACAACCTGTGGCCTGCTGTTGACGTTCATCTACAGCGATAACAAGGCATTGATTACCCATCAATCGATACGCTGCTGCGAGTTGCGCTCCGTGTGCTTTCCATTGCCCTACAAAGTCATCCATCAGCTCGCGAAGGACCTCGGCCTGCTTTTCAGTTAAAGGCTGCTCGAGACCGTAGAACCACATGCGCGATTCTGGATGCATGGATGTCATACTCATCTTAAAGGTCTTCTGCTAATGCGATCATTTCAGCCAAATCTAAGACTTGGACCTGATTTTCCTTTTCGCGGTTTTTGATCCCGTCGGTGAGCATCGTGTTACAGAAAGGACATCCCGCAACAACAATCTCAGCACCCGTTTCCATGGCTTCATCTGCTCGAACGTGATTAATCTCTGCGGTTCCTTTTTCAGCATCTTTGAACATCTGAGCACCGCCGGCGCCGCAGCAAAGTCCATTTTGTTTGCAACGGCGCATTTCTTTTAGTGAAACATCGAGTTTTTCTAAAAGTGCGCGCGGCGCCTCGTATTCGTCATTGGCACGACCGAGGTAGCACGGATCGTGGAAGGTGATTTTTTTGCCTTTGAAACTCCCGCCCTCGATTTTCAGTCGACCTTCCTTAAGAAGACGATTTAAAAACTGACTATGGTGCTCCACATGATAGTTTCCGCCCAATTCTGGATATTCATTCTTCAAGGTGTTGAAGCAATGCGGACATGTGGTGACAATGTGCTTTACCTCATAACCGTTGAGCATTTGGATATTCATCATGGCCTGCATCTGAAATAAAAACTCATTACCAGCACGCTTTGCAGGATCTCCAGTGCAGCCCTCTTCTGTTCCCAAAACGGCAAAGCTGATACCCGTGTGGTGCAAAATTTTCGCCATGGCTTTGGTGATTTTTTTTGCACGATCGTCAAAACTGCCGGCACATCCCACCCAAAACAAGACTTCAGGAGCCTTGCCTTCGGCGGTCATTTGTGCCAATGTGGGAACTTGAAATGTGGTCATAATACTAGTCTTCGAAAACTTGAATTTTACTTTCTTTTTCCACAAGGTCTGTGAATTTACCGGAGTAACGCGTTGCACGCACAATGTGGTTATCTACCCAGTGGTAGTTTCCTCCGCGCGGTTTACCCATCAAAAGGCCGTGCCATTGGAATCCATTTTCCTTAAGCCATTTTTCAGTCACCTCACGGTGGTCTTCTGTACGAGAGGTGAAGAACGTGATAACATGTCCTTCGTCGTACCATTTGTTTAAGGTGTCCAGCGCATCAGGGTAGACATTTGCCGTAGCCATACGTTCGGGTTCCTCGTTAGGGATATCGTCACAGACGGTACCGTCGATGTCGATGAGGTAATTCTTCACATCTTCAGGAAGCATAGGACTAATTAATTGACCGTCTGCTGATGCCTCTTTTAATAGTTTGTCGATGTGTGCATTTGCGCTTTTTTCCATTTGTGTAGTTTGACGCGTTTTTAGAATTACTGTTTGTATGTTGGGTGTTGGGTTGCGTTATTCGTTGATCCAATTCGCACGGTCCATTTGGTTGAACGGCCAAGGTGCGCCATTGTTCTCTACGTTCGTCATCATAGCGTTGAGAGCGCCCGGTGCACTACTTTCTTCCATGGTAGCGAAATTCCGGAGTTTCATGATGATGTTTAACGGATCTATATCTATGGGACAAGCCTGTACGCAAGCATTACAGCTGGTGCAGGCCCACAATTCTTCATTGGTGATGTAAGTGCCTAATAAACTCTTGCCATCGTCTATAAAAGTTCCGTTAGCGGCGATATTGGCACCGATCTCTTCGATGCGGTCGCGCGTGTCCATCATAATTTTACGCGGCGATAATTTTTTACCGGTGAGATTCGCAGGACACTCGCTGGTGCAGCGACCGCATTCCGTGCAGGTGTACGCATTCAAAAGGTTTGCCCAGCTCAAATCGTTAGCGTCCTTCGCACCAAAGCGCTCTATAGGAGCATCTGCTTCTGGAGCTGGTGCTGCAAATGGATCTGCGGAAGGATCCATCATTAATGCCACTTCTTTCGTTACCGCCGCATTATTTTCAAAGCGCCCTTTCGCCTCTAGGTTAGCATAATACGTATTTGGGAACGCTAGAATGATGTGAAAATGCTTTGAATAGGGGAGATAATTCAGGAATGCAAAGATTCCTAGAATGTGAAGCCACCAGAATAGTCGCTCTCCAAAGTGCAGCCCCCATTCACTCACGCCACTCCAAAGCGGGGCTATATATTGACTGATCAGGAAGCTGTGATGCGCATCGGCAAAATTGGCTTCTAATGCATTCATGTTTAGGAAAGCAAACATGAGGACCAGTTCGATGTACAAGATGTTGTTCGCATCCGTAAATGCCCATCCTTTCATTTCCGGTTTGTGGAATCGGTCCAATTTACTAACGTTCCTTCGCCACCAAAAGATCAATACAGCAATCACTGTAAGGACCGCTAATACTTCGAAAGCACTTATGATGGGTGCATATACTTTGCCAAGGAAAGGAGCAAAAACACGGTGCGTACCAAAAATCCCGTCAACGATGATTTCCAGGACCTCAATATTTATAATGAGGAAACTCACATACACGATAAAATGAAGTGCGCCAGCGACCGGACGAGCCTGCATTTTAGATTGACCAAAGGCCACTCTAAGCATGTTTTGCAAGCGATCGCTAGGGCGATCGCTGCGATCTACATCCTTTCCTAACCCGATATTTTTGCGGATTCGACCAACTTTCTTAGCGAATAGTACACTGGCAGTGGCCAGCGCTACGATAAATAGAATGTTGGGCAAGTAGGACATGATTATTTTGCTATTTCACTTTCTTCCATAGCCTCTTCAATCGCTTGGATTTCTTCTTCGGTGTAACGAGTTCTGCTTCCAAACACGCTCACATGAAGGTATTTGTTTGGATTGTACTTAATATCAAGAAGAAGACGATTTAAGTTCTCTGTAGCTTTTTTCATATTGACATAGACCTCTTCGTCGTAAATCAATTTCGATGCAGCGCCTTCTCCGGTTTCTAATTCCGCCATGAGCCGATCAAAACGTGCGGTGATGCTTTCCATGTTATTCACGGTTTCTGTCAGCTTAGCATTGGCTAAACTATCGGAAATGGCCTCTAGGTTGGTAATAGTGCTGCTGATGTCTTTACTTTTTGAAGCCAATTCTTCGCTGAGGATTCGGAAGTTTTCACTCATAGCATCAAAATTCCCTTTGTTGTCACCCAGGTAATCGCTGACTTCTGCCGCGCTCGCTTCCACACTTGCGAACGTCTTAGTAAGACTCTCAAAAGTGGCTTTAAAATTCTGTGATGTACGTTCATCTAAAAATCCTGAAGCCAGACCAATTACGGTATCTAATGTGCCCAATAGTTCTTCTGTTCTCGCCTTAATGGGTGCGAGTTGCATGTTTACTTCTTCTGTTAGGTCGCGTTCTGTAGCACTAACTAGGGTATCACCACTTAAGGCAAGTGGGGCACCTTTATTCACCGTTAAGGAAATGCTTTTTTCACCCATGATACTGGCCGAATAAATCTTTGCAATGGTGCCTTTCGTGATGGGGAAGTCGTTCCCGACATTCAGGGTGACTAACAATCTACCAGATGCGTCAGGCAGGAAAGATATAGCGCTGACCTGACCTACCTGGTAACCGTTGATAGTGATGGGGCGAGTAGCGAGCAGTCCTTCTGTGTTCTCATAAACGACGTAGTATTTGTTCTCTGTGCTAAATACATCCTTTCCCTTGAGGTAATTTACCCCCCAATACAAAAGGAACACACCTAGAACTATGGCCAAGCCAATTTTAAATTCTGTTTTCAAAGTCGTTTCGTTTAAATGCTAAAATACATTATGGCGCCCGCTTTTTGGCCTCATTAAGGTCAATTTTCTTGTCCTTTTCAAAAGCTACGAGGTAGGCGTCGGGATAGTGCTCTACCACTTTCTGTTTTAATGCTTCGGCGTCTGTAAATGTTGCTAATCTTCCTGAATAGTATTTATATAGGCCATATTGCTCTTGCTTCCACACGGATTCTACTCCTTTGAAGTTTTCAGGAAGACAAGGGAGGTCGTTTCGTGAGACGGCGATTTGGACGGCAAAAAACAGTTTCGTGTTCGTCTCTTGTTGCGATTCAATTACCGGTGTTTCCATCGCTGCTTGAGCCGCTTCTTCAGTGCGAACTTCGTTAGGTACTTCTTCAGTAGCAGTTTGTATTGAAGCCGGGTTGAACACCGTAGAAGTTAGACTAGATCCCTCGCTCTGAATCCCCGCGTCACGCTGCTCGCGTTTAAACTTATATTCTTTTACTGCACGATAAATGGCACTCGCGAGCAATTCTTTGCCTTGCGTACTTTGTAAGAAATCTTCTTCTCCTGGATTAGTCAGAAATCCTAATTCAACTAATACAGCGGGCATGGTGGAACCTCTAAGTACCGCCAATGGTTGTTGTTTCACCCCGCGGTTACGTCGCTTGACACGACCTTCGAACTGGCGCTGTATTTCATCCGCGATGCTAATACTTTGTTCTAAGAAGGCATCTTGATAGGCGCGGAGGGCAATAATGGCTGCCGGATTGTTAGCGTTGAGTTCTTCGTAATTACTTTCCCAATTTTCTTCTAACAAACGCGCAGCATTCTCGAGCTGTGCCGTTTTGTTCAGGCGTTGGTCTTTTTCACCCATTCCCAAAACAAAACTTTCTGTTCCGTAGGCGGTTTTGTTGTCATTTGCATTGCAGTGTATGGAGATGAACACATCGGCGTTCGCTCGATTTGCAATGACGGTGCGTTGGTACAGTTCAATAAATTGATCATCGTCGCGAGTAAGAATGACCTTCGTATCGGGGAGGTTTTCTTCTATATACTTTTTGACCAATTGGCTCACGTCAAAACTAACATCCTTCTCGCGCTTGCGGTAACGGCCGGTTCCCAGGTTGCCAGGATCCTTTCCGCCGTGCCCTGGATCTATAACGATGATATTTACCCCGGCATTCGCGGCGCGAAATGGACGCGGATTGAAGGCGGCAAGTACGGTGAAAAGCACCGCCAAACCGGCAATTTTAATTCCTTTAAAACTTGAGCCAACCATACCAAGGTGCATAAACATTCGTTTTACCTTTGAATCTCATGCAAATTACGTACCCGGGTGTATCAGCGACTTACTGGTCTTCTTTTTTTGCTCACATTTTGTGCACCGTTTTCAACGGTCGCGCAGGACGGACCTATTAGCTACACCGCGAAGGATTCTATTACTTCAGACGTGGATGCAGGCACGGTCGAATTGTTCAATGAAGTCCATTTAATCTTTGGTGAAACAAAGTTGGATGCGGGCTATGCAAAAATCTATTGGGACGAAGGTGTTGTTGTTGCCCGTGGAATAGAAAACAATCTAGGTGAGGTAGAGCAACAGCCTGTATTTGAGGATGGTGGAAAGACATTTTATCTCAGTGAAATAAAGTATAATTGGACCACGGAGAAAGCTAAAATTAAAAGCGTACTGACTCAGGAAGGTGAGAACTACCTCAACGGGGACGCGGTGAAAAAAGTGGATTCGAACACCTTATTTATGGCCGGCACAGGATTCACCACCTGTTCACACGAGGAGCCACATTTTCAGATTAAAACCAACAAGAGCAAAGTAGTATTGGGCGAACGAATCATTACAGGCCCAGCACATTTTGAATTTTTCGGTATTCCGACGCCGTTAGTGATTCCTTATGGATACTTTCCCACGAATCTCGAAAAACCCAGTATATCAGGATTATTGATGCCGAGTTTTCAAAATTCACCAACGCAAGGTTTGGGTATAGTGAATGGCGGCTGGTACTTTCCCATCAATGATTTTATGGATATTGAATTGCGTGGGGATCTTTATCTCCGCGGTTCGTGGGCGTTGCAGGCCACGACCAATTATAGAAAGCGCTACCGTTACAACGGGAATTTTTCCTATCAGTACCGTTATCAGCGCAGGGGCCTACCTATTTTTGAGCCTTTTGGTGGCTATGATATCACTAAGAATTTCAGTATTCGATGGACGCACCGTCAGGATGTTAAAGCGCATCCGTCGCGTCAATTTAATGCCAGTGTAAACTTACAGAACCCCAACTTCTTCAAAAACAGCGCGAACCCAGAGGATTTGCTCAATGGTACTATGAGTACAACGAATAATACCATGAATTCGAGCATTACCTACAACCAGCGCTTTGGCCGTGCGAATTTAACGGTGAGTGGTAACCATACCCAAAACAATGGCTCTCAAAGCTTTACTACGAACTTACCCAAAGCGTCGTTTAACGTGCCGCGTTTCTTTCCATTGAAAACAAATGACGGAAAAAGTCAGTGGTACGACAAGCTGGGAATGAATTACAGTTCGGTAGCAGAGGGAAGGTTGAAGGGTAACTTAGGTACGATTAGTGCAAAATTGGATTCCCTAGCAGGCTACGATTTGAACGATGTTCTCCGCGAATATGGCCAATATGGTGTGAAGCATAGCACTTCTCTATCTACCAATACCAAGCTTTTAAAGTACTTCACCTTCAGCCCATCTGCCAACTACACCGAACGCTGGTATTTTCAGCAGTACGATTATGCTTTTGATTCGGGGCTGAATAAAGGAGTGCTTACGGATACCATTAGTGGATTTACAGCGGTGCGTGATTTTGGTATGAATGCATCGTTGAACACAAAGATTTATGGAACCTTTTTGTTCTCAAGGGGCCCAGTTAAGGCCCTACGACATATGATTACTCCACGGGCAACCTTTAATTTCCGACCTGATTTTGGTACGGAGCAGTGGAACTATTACCAGAATTTCACGGATACGTTGGGCAACAGCCTTTATTACAATAGATACAATGGATTTTTATACGGTTCACCCGGAAGAGGGAGTAATGGAGCCATTACTTTTGCTATTGATAATAATCTGGAGGCTAAAATTATTGACCGACGCGATACGACTGGTGCAATGAAAAAAGTAAAGTTGCTCGAGCGTTTTAATTTGAATACCAATTATAATTTGGCGGCACAAGACGGATTCAATTGGAATGTGGTTCGTTTAACCGCTGCAAGCTCGCTCTTTAACCAAAAATTGCGTCTTACCTATCAAGGGCAGTTTGACCCTTACGGTTATGATGCATCGGGCGAGCGCGTTTCAACTTTAGCCTACAAACTTCATACGGCTCCGCTTCTACACCGAACCTCGCAATTTTCTGCGAGTACACAGTTAAAAAGCAACCGAAAAAGCAGTCGAGAGCCTGTCGCACTGGAACGTCGGGGAGGCAGTTTTACTTCCGGAGATATTAATTATTACCAGTACGCAGATCTGGTGCCTTTGCGTTCAGATTGGAATGTGAGTTTGAATTATGATGTACGATTTCTAACGAAAGTCACTGAGGGTGCTGCGGGCGCTGGGAGTCCGATTTTTCAAAATGAATTTGCCGCACATAGCATTAGCATATCTGGTGCGTATAGGCCAACTGATCACTGGTCATTGAACTACCGTACGGGTATTGATATAGCGCAACGCACCGCTGGATTCACTTCAGTGAATGCTACACGCGATTTGCATTGTTGGGAGATGAAGATTTCATGGGTGCCGTTTGGATCCACAAGATCTTACATGATTGGAATTAATCTGAAAAATCAACAGTTCCGTCAAGTGAAAACACAACGCAGACGAACCGCTGTTGACTTTTAACTCAATAATGCGAGCCAATTTTCAATGATTTGTAGGCCTTGGGGTGTCAGCACGCTTTCTGGGTGAAATTGGACTCCGTAGGCGCGGTACCGTTCAGATTCAATAACCATAGGCGCATCTTCTTCAAGCGCTACAGCACAAAGTTCCCAATCTTGTAGTGTACTTTTCTCCACTGCCCAACTGTGGTAAAGGCCTACCTGAAATTTGGTAATACCACTTAAAAGCTTGCTCTTCCCGAGCACTTTTAGCGTCGTTGTGCGACCGTGCATGATGCCCTTTCTATTGTACAATTGGCCTCCAGTGTGTAAGGCGAGCGCTTGCATTCCTAAACAAACTCCCAATAGGGGTAGCTTACCGAAACTTTGAGTAATAACGGACATGAGTTGTCCACTTTCCTCCGGCAGCCCTGGGCCGGGGCTCAGAACCAATCCATCAAATTGTAGCACATCAAGGTTTGCTAATTCCACAGCGTCATTGCGGTAGACCGTCACCTCTGCACCTGATTTTTCCAAATAATGGACCAGGTTGTAGGTAAAGCTGTCGTAATTGTCAATGAGAAGCACCTTCATGTGGGCAAATATGAGTTAAATTCGATTGAGGTAAATTAAAACTACCGACAAAACGATGAAAAAAGCAATTGAAGGAAAGGGGTTGGCACCGGCTATAGGTCCGTACAGCGCTGGAGTAAGTTGGGGCGATGTAATTTTCACCTCTGGACAAATTGCCATGGATCCGCATACGGGTGCTCTGGCTTTAGGAAATTCAATCACAGAAGAGGCACATCGGGTCATGAAAAACCTACAGGCTGTTTTATTGGCGGGCGGTACCGATTTTAATTCCGTAGTGAAGACCAGTATTTTCCTTAGTTCAATGGATTATTTTGACGAGGTTAATGCCGTTTATGGTGGGTATTTTACACCGCCTTTTCCAGCACGAGAGACGGTTGCGGTGAAAACGTTACCTAAAAATGTCAATGTGGAGATATCCTGTATTGCAATGCGGAAGAGTTAAGGTTTTGGCCTTAAATTGCACACTCATTTAAAATAGATATAAATGGATTTTGACGTAATCGTTGTGGGGTCTGGCCCCGGTGGCTATGTGACCGCCATTCGCGCATCTCAATTAGGATTCAAAACGGCAGTAGTTGAAAAGGAAAACCTTGGAGGCGTTTGTCTTAATTGGGGCTGTATTCCTACAAAGGCTCTTCTGAAAAGTGCTCAGGTATTTGAATATGTGAAGCATGCGGAAGACTTTGGAATCAAAATCAAAGAATACGACAAAGACTTTAACGCGGTTGTAAACCGTTCGCGCGAGGTTGCGAATGGTATGAGTGGCGGTGTTCAGTTTTTGATGAAGAAAAATAAAATCACCGTTTTGGACGGTTTCGGTAAAGTACAACCCGGTAAGAAAGTCGCTGTAACGGATGAAGCAGGCAAAGAAACTGTCTATTCTGGTCAGCACATCATCATTGCTACGGGTGCGCGCTCAAGAGAGCTTCCAAACTTACCGCAAGACGGTAAAAAGATCATTGGTTACCGCAAAGCGATGACCCTTGAGAAGCAGCCAAAGAAAATGGTGGTTGTAGGCTCTGGAGCCATAGGAATTGAATTTGCCTACTTCTATAACAGTATGGGAACAGATGTAACCATTGTAGAATACATGCCGAATATTGTTCCTGTCGAAGATGAGGATGTGAGCAAGCAATTGGAACGTACCTTCAAAAAGTCTGGCGTTAAGATTATGACAAATGCGGAGGTTACTGGAGTCGATACTTCGGGTAAAGGCTGTATCGTGAACGTGAAGACTAAAAAAGGCGAAGAGCAATTGGAAGCTGATGTCGTTCTATCTGCTGTAGGTATTGCTCCAAATATTGAGGGTATTGGCCTCGAAGAGGTAGGTATTGCCGCTGATCGTGGTCGCATTTTGGTGAATGATTTTTACCAAACCAACGTACCGGGTTATTATGCTATTGGAGATATCGTCAAAGGACCAGCATTAGCCCATGTTGCGTCTGCTGAAGGTATATTGTGTGTAGAGAAGTTAGCTGGATTACATGTGGAGCCGCTTGATTACGGCAATATTCCAGGATGTACGTACTGTTTCCCAGAAGTTGCTTCCGTTGGTATGACAGAGAAAGCAGCGAAAGAAGCAGGTTACGAATTGAAAGTAGGTAAATTCCCATTCTCAGCTTCAGGTAAAGCTTCTGCATCGGGCCACAAAGACGGCTTTATTAAAGTGATTTTCGACGCGAAATACGGTGAGCTTTTAGGAGCACACATGATTGGTGCAAACGTAACTGAGATGATTGCTGAGGCTGTTATTGCACGTAAATTGGAAACTACGGGACATGAAATTCTAAAAACAGTGCACCCGCACCCAACACTAAGTGAAGCCTTCATGGAAGCGACCGCTGCGGCGTACGATGAAGTGATTCACCTGTAATTTTTTTTTAATTCTATCGAAACCGCTCCAACATTGGGGCGGTTTTTTTTGTTTAGGTACCTATGCAAATACCCTTAGTTCAATTTGATGCGCTACGTTTCACATACGGCGACAATGAAATTTTCGAATTTGGTAGCGCCTCCATTCAGCCTGGCGAAATCGTAGTTATGGTAGGTCCTTCTGGGGCAGGAAAGAGTACGCTTATGCGTCTACTTCGTGGAGAATTGGAGCCTCTATCAGGTAGTGTTAGTATTGATGGAACTCCAGTGGAGACCCGTAAGAATCGATTGGTCTTAGATGAGAAAAAAGCTGGGTGGGTACCGCAATTGGATGATTTACAAAGTATGTTGTCCATTGAAGAGAATATCGCTCATCACATTTTACGTTTGGATGAGGAAGAGCGTGAGGCTAGGGTCAAAGATTTGTTAGAATCGATGAATTTAACTCCTTTCACTGGCCAAATTACGCGTACCCTGAGTGGTGGACAACGCCAGCGGGTGAGTATTGCCAAAGCTATGGCTGGGGAACCTCCGGTATTGCTGATGGACGAGAGCCTAGCTCAGCTTGATCTCAGAACAAAGAGCGCCATTTTATTAGATATGAAAGCCATGATTAAGCGCTCCAAAAGTGCTGCGTTGTTGGTCTTACACGATCCTGCGGATGCACTGCTTATTGCAGATACGCTGTGGGTAGTTCGAGCAGGAGTATTAATTCAAACCGGATCGCCCAATACGATCATCGCCGATCCTGCCCATCACGAAATTGCGGGTTTGTTTGATTACATTAACGTGGTGCCCGCAGATTTAGAGGTTCCGGGACCGTGGCGCGAAGAACAGGATGTGAAATGGCTGTATGCACACGATTTGCCGGAGCTTGACGCAGAGGTTTTAGACCGTATGGAAACACCGTCCGGGCCCATTACGGTTTACCAGTTTGAAAATCATCGATTGCTTAAAAAGTAAAACGCCCCGTTCCGTGAGGAACGAGGCGCTTCTAAGTCTCCAATCTGATTTATTACTTCACCTTATCAACGATCGCTTTGAACGCTTCCGGGTGGTTCATGGCTAAATCTGCCAATACCTTACGGTTCAATTCAATG
>JAHEKP010000058.1 GCA_024638285.1 Cryomorphaceae bacterium | reverse complement strand
TGCGCCGAAGTAAGCCTTGGCAAAGGCATGACGTTTTTCCCATTCTTGGGCATTCGATTGGGTAGAAAGCAATGTGACAATCAGCAGACAAAACACAAGAATGCGCTTTTTTACACCAGTTGCGATTGCCTTAGAACTGGTAATAATCGAATCTTTCTCCATATTTAATGTGAAATTCTTTTAGTCGAATTACGAAGATATTATAAACATAGGAATGCTGGATTGAAACATGATTTCAAACGTGTGTTAGGTATTTTCTTCGGGAGCAAGGTTGGCACTCCTGTCTATGTAACAAAAGTCTCTTGAGCAATCAGGAGGCTTTGAAAAATCAGTAATTAAACACCGTTAGTTCTTTTTTTTGGCAAATTCTTTCTGGTAGTATTTTTCCAAACTGAGATAAAAACTAATAACCATAACGACTAAGATGAGGGCAAATGCTAAGCCAGTTACTGTCGTTGCACTTTGAAGGGCGGTGAGTCCACCATAGAGTAAAAGGACAGATGCGGTAGCGCCTTCCAATGCCGCCCAAAAAATCTTCTGAATTTTTGGAGCATTATGACGGCCACCAGATGTTAATGTATCAACAACCATAGAACCGCTATCAGAACTTGTAACAAAGAAGCTTGTAACCAGCAGTATGGCTAACCCAGATGATATGGCCACTAATGGGTACTTTTCGAGCAATTTAAATATGGCAGTGGCTACATTGTCATTTACTGCAGCAGTAATACTGTGGTCGCCAAGCAGTTCAAAATACAGCGCACTACCACCAAAAATACTCATCCACAAGAAGGTCAGAAGCGACGGGACAAGGACTACACCTAGAATGAATTCTGTAATGGTTCGTCCTTTGGATACGCGTGCAATGAAGATCCCTACAAACGGTGACCATGCGATCCACCAAGCGTAATAGAATACGGTCCACATGTTTTGCCAGTTTGAATCGTCTTTCACGCCAACAAAGGATTCGGTCCACAAACCTATTTTGAAGAAATTGTCGATGTAGTACCCAAGATTCTGTACAAAGCTGTCCATAAGAAATGCTGTTGGTCCAATCGCTAGAACAAACACGAGTAAGACCATAGCAAGACCCATATTGACTTCGCTAAGTCTTCTGATGCCTTTATCTAATCCAGCCAGCAAGGAGAGGGTGGCTAGGGCCGTAATCACAACGATAATGAGCATTTGAGCCATTCGAGAATACTCGATTCCGAAAAGGTATTCTAAACCGGCATTTACTTGTTGTGCTCCCAAACCCAAAGAGGTGGCCAGACCCACTACTGTAGCGATAACAGAAATGATATCTATCAGGTCTCCCCAACGTCCGTAAATTTTATCTCCAAGCAGGGGATAGAAAATACTGCGAATAGTAAGGGGAAGTTTGAGATTAAATGTGAAAAAAGCAAGTGCTAAGCCCACTGTCGCATAGATGCTCCACGCTTGAATGCCGTAGTGGTAAAAGGTGATTCCCATAGCGCTTTTCGCTGATGCTATGACATCTGAATTATCTACAAACGGGTTGTCGTTAAAGTGGTAGATGGGTTCGGCGACCCCATAGAACAAGAGTCCTATTCCTAGTCCTGCAGAGAACAACATAGAGAACCATGAAATTCTGGAGAAGTCAGGTTTCGCATCTGATCCTCCGAGTCTGATCTTTCCAAATTTTGAAAAGGCCAGATAAATGAGAAAAAACATCAGAAGGTTAGCGATCAAGATAAAGAACCATCCGGCAGCATCACTAATACTAGATTGAACGGTTCTGAAGAGCTCCTCTACAGGCTCACCGATGATAATAGTCGTGCTGATCAGTGAGAGCAACACGATCAATGATCCAAAGAACACTGGAGGGTTGATCGCTGCTCCAAACAACGTTTTCTTATCGCTTCTAATGGGTTCGCTCATGAGTCGTTTTAATAGTAAACCACGGTGCACAGGGTACACCGTGGTTTGAATGTTAATGTTAGTGCCTGACTAATTATAAGTCAACTACCCACATTTTTGTGTTTTGGGTATTGCCACCCATTACATCAATGGCATTAAAGTAGTTGTCCGGATTCAAACTCGCTTCATTTCCTGGGTAGAGAAAGCGCATTGGTAAGGCATCTCCATTGGTGTTTGAACACGGTGCTGAGATGAATGGAAGATTAGCCCAATTCCCACTTTCTTGAGTATACCAGCGTCTTACTTCAAAATAATTGTCAAGTCCCGTGAAGAACATGGCCAACCACTTTTGCTGGCGAATGCTGTTTAAACTGTTGTCATAAGCAGCACCAGAATTTGCAATGTAATCTGCAAAATCGGCCCAACCCGTCATGGAGAAATCTGCGCCATAGTATTCCATAGAAGCTTGAACAGCACTTTCGTGGTGCGTTGCTGCATCATCTGTAATCCAGCCATTGTGTGCAGCTTCTGCAAGTAAGAATTGTTGCTCAGCATAGGTCATAATAATACCTTCAGCCATAGATCCTGCTTGGTTATGGTTGGGGTAATTGTAGTAAGCATAGCCTAATCGCGAACCGGTTTTGTCACATGATTCACTTCCGTTGTCTGCACCTTTGTAAGTAGGAGCAACCGTTGGGTCATTAAAAAGGTCTCCCGCATTGTAAGGACGTGCATAAACGTATAAGCGCGGATCATCTAGTGTATCCAGGGTTGTATGTGCATTTGCACTTAATGCAACTGCATCGAAATCACCTTGTTTTAGAGGGACCAGCGGGTATTCGTTAGGGAAGTTACCGGTATAGGTAAGCACACCATTATCTGCATTGCTTTCCATCAGTGATTCGCTGGAAACAATAGCAGCGAATTGGCTACTTACATCTTGTTGCTCAGAGATGTACATGAGCAAGCGCAGTTGCATCGCATTGGCTAATTTTTTCCATTTTAATGCATCCCCACCAAAAAGAATATCGCCATCGATCGAACCACCGTTATCCAGCAATTGTACAGCTGCAGCCAATTCCTCCAACAAACCGTTTGTTCCTGTGATGATATCTTCTTGAGAATCGTATCCAGGGAACCAATTCGCATCTGTAGAGCCCGTAATGGCCTCAGAATATGGAATGTCACCGTACGCTAAAGTTAAGGTGCTAAATACCCAACTTTTCATGACTTTAGCGGCACCCTCCATTTGTTCATTGCCGACATCTGCTGCGACACGCTCTGCTTCAAGGAGATTACCTAAGCTCTTGAAGTTCTGATTCCAAGTATTTGGGAACGCATTCCAGCTGTACTGACCCACTTCTGCCCTAAGCGTTTTTGCCGCCAATTGTGAAGCGCAATTCCCTAATAAATAGCTTTGGTTAACAGAAGTGTTTACACTAGAGCGTACACCTTCCGTGAATAAAACCCCGGCATCGACATTCGACGGTTCGTTCGGGTTTTCGTTGATCGTTGATAGTTTTTCGCAACTTTGAAAACTAAGGCTTGCCATTGCGATAAGCGCGCCTAGAAATAATGATTTTTTCATTGTAATCGTTTTTAAAGGTTCGCGTTAATTGAAAAACCGAAACTTCGTAATGACGGCATTGAGGTACTTTCATAACCGTTCACAAAGAGTCCGTTACGAATAGAATACGTCTCAGGATCAATGGTTGGTACCTTCGAGAATAATAGAAGATTACGTCCAATAAAACTGATTGTAAGTCCATCTAGACCGGTATTGGCCAATTTTTCCTTGGGTACGGTATAGGCCACGCTGAGCTGACGTAATTTCAGGTAAGAAGCATCAAAAGTTGAAGGTTCAATGTTATCTCTTCTCCACACGTTGCCATAATACTTGTAGTAATAGTCACGAAGCGGAACAGAAACGGTGTTTTCAACTAAGTTGCCGTTACTGTCGTACATAACACCAGCTCCAACAACACCTCCGGCAGATTCCTCTGTGTATACAGGCTGGCCGTTACTGTCGTATGTAACCCCAGAAATAGCACGTCCGTCAATAGCGTTCATGTCCAAATGAGGATCATCATCATTTACGAGGTTACCCGCAGTGTTGTGTAAAGTATGCGAACGTGAATAGATGAGACCGCCGATTTGACCGTCAAACAAAATATTCGCTTGCCAATTCCCAACGGAAAAGCTATTCATCCATCCGATACGCGCTTTGGGCTGGTAGGAACCGATGGTACTTTTCTCTTCACTGACCATAGGATAACCATCTTCGTGAATGATGTTGCCATCAGCGTCACGCTCAAAGGTTAGGCCTTTTAATTGGCCCAATAATTCACCCTCAACAGCAACGTATTCAAGACCTGCAGTACCGCCATCGTTCGGGAACATGTTTGCAACGATTGGGTAACCACCGCTTACACCTTCTGGCAACGAAACCACTACAGCGCGATTTGCACCTAAGTTGATTCGCGAATTCCATGTAAAGTTGTTTGATTTCACAAGATCACCGTGCAATTGAAGCTCGACACCAGTATTGCGAATTGCACCGCCATTGGCAAGACGACTCGAACGACCCGTAGAAGAAGCAACAGGTAAATAAATGATTTGATCCTTTGTGGTCATATCATAAGCTGCAATGTCCATTCCGTAACGGCCTTTAGCAAAACGTGCATCGATACCTAATTCGCTCGAGGTTGTGCGCTCTGGTCGTAAATCAGGGTTGGTTGCAAAAGAGTTAATACCAAAAGCTGGGTAACCACCAAACATAGCTGAAGGACTGTAGGTGTTGTTCAATAAATATGGATCCGTATCAGATCCTACTTGAGCAAATGCACCACGTAGTTTTAAGAAACTGATTTTACCTAAATCGGCCATCTCTGAAACCACAACCGATGCAGATGCTGCCGGGTAGAAATAGCTGTTGTTTTCTATAGGAAGGGTAGAAGACCAGTCGTTACGTGCACTTAGGTCTAAATAATACATGCTTTTGTAAGCAAAAGACGCCATACCAAACAAAGAACGAATGGCTTTGCGTGCGTAGCGTCCTTCTGTCTGCACATTTGATCGATTATTGGTTAGGGTGAAGACACCCGGCTGCAATAATTGTGGGTTGTTTGCAATCAATGATGAGCTTTGTTGCATCATTAAATTACCACCCAGCTTAGCATCAATACGTAAGTCTTTCTGCTCTAATGGTGCCGAATTTGCCCATGATAGAAGTGCTTCCGTATTGTTTTCCATGAACGAAAGACGGTCTTCACGGAAACTACCGAAAAGTACTTTTTTAGTAGAGGTTGCACGTCTGTATTGACGAATATCATTCTTCATGTCCTGACCTGTTCTAACACGCAGATTAGTGCGGTCATTGATATGGTAAGTAGCATTGATATCACCAAGAAGACGACGCGCGTTAAAGCTGTTCGTATTTTCATTAACAATCATCCACGGATTGTTTCCCCATAATTCTTCAACGTAAGCCTGTTGCACATTTTCTTGTCCAGGCTTCCAGTATTCGCGTAAGTCATCTATTGCTGTGTTACGTGGCAACCACAAGAAAGAGTACATGACTGAAGAACTCTCATCGTAACCGGCATTGGGAACATTGTTTGAACCTGAACCAACATACATCGCATTTGCTCTGAATTCTAGACGGTTATTGAACAACTTTTTTCCTACAGAAGTCTGTAGGGTTGATCTACTCAAATCTGTATTTGGAACAATCCCTCGTCTGTTTAATTGTGTTGCTGAGAATCTGAAATCCCCATTTTCATCAGCATGCGAAATACTTACATTATTGTTTGTGCTCACCCCTGTTTGAAAGAAGTTGCTCATGTTATTGGGAGCGGCTTCAAAAGGAACCGCTTCATCGTTAGAGTCCCACTGTTTAATAAGCTGACCGTTGGTGCGCGGACCCCAGTTTTCGCCAAAAGCATCGTAGTAGTCGCCCGTATATGTTGCACCGTTACTGTAACTGTATTTTCCATACCCGCCGTTTCCAAACTGGTCTTGGAAATTTGGTAGTTTCAATGGGGTTTCGATGACGGTATTTGAATTTACACTTACACCCCAGCCCTTGCTGTTTTGACCTGTTTTGGTAGTTACATAAATTACCCCGTTCGCAGCGCGTGAGCCGTACAATGCAGCGGCCGCTGGACCTTTTAATACAGAAATGTTCTCAATATCAAAGGAGTTAATGATCTGCGCACCATTACCAAAATCAATAGTTGAAGAACCATTTAGACCATCACCGGGAGAAAATAAACCATTGGTGATCGGGACGCCGTTTACAATAAAGAGCGCTTGACTGTTTCCGTTTAACGACGTTTGTCCTCGAATGGTAACATTTGAAGATGCAGTAGGTCCTGATGAACCGCCAGTAACATAAACACCAGCAAGTTTACCGCTGAGGTTGTCTACGGCATTCGGTGCCGGTACGGATGCAATATCCTTGCTTTTTAGACCTTGAACGGCATAGCCTAGGGCACGCTCCTCACGAGACACACCGAGTGCAGTGATTACTACTTCGTTTAATTGGATCTCTGACGGAATCAAAGACACATTTAAAATAGATTTGCCGGAGACGTCTACCGTCTGCGTCTCAAATCCGAAATAACTAAAGACCAATTTTGTCTGGCCATCGTATAGTGAAATGCTGTACTGGCCCATGGCATCAGTCAGCGTTGCTTCCTGCCCGTTTAAAACAGTAATGGAAGCGCCTATTACGGGATCTCCAGCATTATCTGTTACGGCTCCAGTGATTTTTTGCTGGGCCCATCCAGACTGAGCGAACCCAATGAATAGGAAGAGAAAAGCAATAAAATGTGAATAACGATTGTGTCGTTTTCGCATAATAAAAGATGTTTAAGGAATTAAAAAAAGAACCCAACCAAACCAATCCTAAGGGCCCAGCGGAACGACAGATTCTCTGTCAATAAGAAAATGGATAGGGTACTAAAAAGTACTTAGAACACTCCGTAGGTACAGGGAGTAGAAATTTGGGCGCCAAAAGGAAAGGCGTGCTTTGAATTTGTCTGAGATTGCGGTTTTGACGTGTAGTCGTCTTCGGCAATAAGATCTACTGGGTCGACTTCTGAGATATAGTCTTCAATGGGAAAAGATTCCGTGACTGTATCAGTAAATTCTATTTGGATAAGGAGATTTTGCGAGTCTTCCATGAAGGCTCAAAGGTATGAAAAGTAAAGGAGGTGTGCAATTTTTATGGGGCGGCCTTATCCAGGTGTACCTGTTCATTCAGGACCTGAGTCGTACCTTTGCACACGCTACCTACGATAAGTCCGCTATTCTATTGAAACCTGTTTCTACAAAATCGCTTGAGGAAGTCCTTCATTACTTTGACTTCTTTAACCACGCGTTAGCTGCTGAAGAGATCTTGCGCTATATCGCTGTTCCGGCCTCGCTTTCGAAGGTGAAGGAGGGGCTGCAGTTGCTAACGATGGAAGGGTTAGTTTACGAGAAACAAGGTTGGTTTGCATTAGATTCAGCATCGCTGGAACTGCGCATTAAGCATGAGCAATTGAATCAAAAGCGACTTAAATTGGCGCGTAGAGTTGGAAGATTTATCGCGTTGTTTCCATTTGTAAGAGGCGTTTATCTAAGCGGTTCACTCTCGAAATCTGGCGTTCAGTCAAAGGATGATGACCTTGATTTTTTCATTTTAACCGCCTCTAACCGCGTTTGGACCACAAAATTTTTCTTGATTGCGTTTAAAAAAACATTCCTTCTGAATTCAGAGAAGTACTTCTGTATCAATCTATTAATGGATGAGAACCGATTATCTTTGGCCAAACGTAACCGTTACACCGCGACGGAGGTGGTGTCGTTGGTTGCATTAAAAAATACAGCGGGGCTCGAGCGGTTCCTTCAGGCGAATCATTGGGTGAAAGACTACTTCCCTAACGTAGCACTCCCAGAAAAACGTGCTGTAGAACAAGAATCTCTAACAATGTTGGAGCGCATTTTAGATCGTCTATTAGGTGGAGCCTTTGAGCAGTGGTGTAAGGAGCGGTTCACGAACCACATGCGTACGCACACGGATTTAGAAGAAGGTTATTTTGAAGCAGAGGCGCATAGTTCGGCTTATTTTCCGCAAAGTGTGGAGCAACGTTTATTAAAGCATTTAGAGAATTTTGGAAATGAATAGAAAAGAAGGGGTCATTGCATTACTCTCAGGAGTACTGCTGTTTGTAGTCGCGACGGTTCGTCCAGTACACTATGCAGCGGAAGCAACATTTTTTGTTCCGCTTACTTTGTTGGAAAAACAAATTGAGCAAAATGGAATTGGTTTTGGGTCGCCAACAGAAGTAGATGCACACATAGAGTTAATGCAAAGTCCTGTTGTATTAAAAACAATAGAACAACGATTTGATGAGTCGTTTAGCCTTTCAGTCCGTAAAACCAGAAATGGAGCCGTAGCTGTTGAGGTACGTTCTGGGGCGGCAGATCTTTCTGCAACTATTGCGAATCATGCCGTCGCGGTCACGGATTCAATCAAGCAGTCGATGTTACGTCAAAACGTGGGTATGAGTTTCGATGTAATGTCAGAACGAATGGCAGCACTTCAAGTAGAAGAAAATACATTAAGAAGAGCATTGGACTCCTTAAGATTTGCTTCACAGTCCGATTCTCTAGCTTATGCTGCACTCATTTTTAGAAAGGAACGCCAGTATGGGACTGCGGTGGTAGAATTAACTAATGCGGAGCGCAAACTGGAAGAATTGAAATCTTATGCAGATGCACCGGCGCCAAAATCATATAGTATTTCTCCTGCGATGCCCGTTGAGAAACCGGTTGGTCTTCCTGCATGGGTCATTGGAATTCTGGGTGCCGTTCTCGTCGCTGGTGGATTAAAATTATGGGCTGCTAGTACATCGTAAGGTGATGCCAAAGTCCAAAACTTCCATAGTTTTTAGTTTACTGTTCCTACTGCTTGCAGGCACATTGTATTGGGATGTGCATTGGGAGTTGATTTGGAGTGCTATAGCCATTATTGGTTTGGCTTACGGTGTAGCCAAAAAGCAAGCATTACCTCAGTTGCTTTTAGCCGTGGCTTGCCTGGCACCGCTTTCTATAAAGCTGAGCTTACCGTTTGCAGAAGCCTATTTGCCTATAGAATTTATGGCTAGTGCAGCTGCCCTTTCGGTGTTTTTTTCGGTGGTGCCAATAGGGAATTTGAGATGGTACATGAAATTCCCCTTGCCATTGTTTTGGCTTATTTCTTTTCTGCCAGGAATTTATAGTTCGGATCTTTTGAGTACCAGCTTAAAATTTACCGCACTTAATGGGGTATTCGTTTTAGCTTTTTATTATGGAATAGTACTGGTCGCCCAACGTGGGAAGGCGGTGCCCTACGTTCCTTTTATTGTTGCATTGGTGCCGGTGACTGCTGTGGGGGTATATCATTTTGCTCAGTATGGATTCAACCCCATAACCATCTCAGGCATTTTCAAGCCGTTCTTCTACAGTCACACGATGTACGGCGCGGTGATGGCCTTTATTGCTGCCATTGCTCTAGGGAATTTTCGCCAAAAAAGTCTTTGGAAATGGATTCTGCTTGCCAGTATCATTCTGACGTTATTTAGCGGATCTCGTGCTGCACTTTGGTCGCTGGTATTCATGCTAACCTTGTATGTATTGGTCCAATTTCCACCGATCTATCGCTTCGTTTTACCGCTACTTGCTTTAGGAGCGTTTTTCTTTTTTGACGGGGCTATAAAAGTCGAAGAAGCCTTTGCCTACAACAACTACGAAAGCCATGACCCACAAGCCTCGCTAGTTGAAAAAAGTATGTCTGTCACCAATGTCCAGACAGATGCCAGTAATATTGAACGACTCAACCGATGGGTTTCAGCGCTTAGAATGTTCGAAGAGCGCCCGTATTGTGGCTTTGGTCCTGGTACCTACCAGTTTACCTACATACCGTTTCAGGAGAAGCGTTTAGAGAACCGTCTCACGGTAACAAATCCCAATGCTCCACCGCCAGGATCGGGTGGAACCGCCCATTCGGAACTGCTCTTACAACTTAGTGAAAACGGAATTTTAACGCCATTGATCTTTTTACTCATGTGGATGCGTTGGTGGTACTTTGGTTTCTTTAGTATTGTCAAACGAAGCCCGTTACTTCCTTTGTTTCTAGGGTTGAGCACCTATTTCTTTCACATGCAGTTTAATAATTTCCTGAACCAACCTGTTTTTGCCTTTTTGTTTTGGGCAACTGCGGCCTATTTTGACTACCAATTAAGCAGTAAAGAAGATGAGTTATTACGATAAAGTAGGCACCTACTATGATAAAGATGCGGTAGATTTTGAGCAACGCTACCATCAAAATCCAGCGCTTCAGCGCATCCGTCAAAGCTTCAGGCAGCATACGAAATCCTACGAACAAACCACCGTTTTAGAAGTAGGCTTCGGCCCAGGGTTTGATCTCGTTCATTTTGCAGAACAGTTTCCACAGCGAAAGTTTTACGGAATAGATATATCTGCGGAAATGGTGCGTTTGACGCAGGAAAAGATCAATCAAATGGGACTGAAGAATGCGTGGGTGGCAAAAGGGAGTGTCGAAGATATAAATGCACTTTTTCCTGGGGTCCAATTTGATATGGTATATGTGTTTTTTGGTGCCTTAAACACAGTGAATAATCTGGAAGGCGCGTTTGCAGATTTGCGTGCAGTCTTATCATCTGGCGGCCGTATGGTCCTTACGTTCGTGAATAAATATTACATCGGGGGGACATTGATTGAACTGGTGAAGTTGAAGCCGAAATTTGCCTTCGCGCGATGGAAAAAAATATGGGGAGGCTATTCGCCTACAAATTTCCTTGCTAGCCGCTGTTATCCGCCACGACAGATAAAGAAATTAGCCCAATTGGAATGTACTTATTCGCGTGGATACAGCATCTTTTATCCTGCTTGGTATTACCATAAATTCCACAAGTTCATTCCGAAAAGAGCACTGCATTTGCTTTGGCAGTTGGACGAACGCATCGCCTGTACTGCGATAGGGAAGCTCGGGGAATATATGCTCTATACTTTCGAGAAAAAGAATTAAGATTTGGCTTGGAGTCGTCTTACAGTCGATTCAATCAAAGCCTTTAGATCATGGTGTATTGGCTTGTAAGCGGCGCGCCAATGCGTGTGTTTTGTCGCCACTGGAGTCGAAGAAGTGAGCGCTTCATAAACCGTTTTACCAAATCTATTTTTCGTTTCGCTAGCAGTCAGATTCGCTGTTGTAGTATCCATACATTGTGCGACGAGAAGGGCAAAATCCTGTTGTTTTATGGGCTCAAATCCGTAAAGATTGGCACTTTGGTTGGGCATACCGTGTTCCATTAGGTGAGTAAGTTGGCCCGCACAATCTTCGACGGAAATGATGGACATGTATTGCTTGCCATCGCCATACACGGGTACTTTACCCGTGAGAATTGCAGGCTTGTAAAAGAAGTGCTCAAACCATGAATCGGGTCCTAATATCCATCCTGGACGAGCGATTCGAATGTCCATTTCGCCAGTCGCTGCAGCTTTGACCCACGGTCGCTCAGCATATTCATATGCTCTTGCATAAGCTATTGGGAGCAGTGCGGCATCCTCATCGACACGATCTAGAGTATTGCCGTACATCAAGGTGCCGCTGCAATAGACCACGGGAATTTTCGTTGGTACTTTTTTAATTAGATGGATGAGGCGTTGATTCGCATTATGTCCTTTACGTGCAGCAATTCGTCGAGATCGATCGCTGTTTCCTGCCATTCGTGCACAGTGGTAAATACCACCAGGTGGATGGTGCTTTAGCAGCATTTGAGGAATAGATTTCAAAGGAAAGAGGTGGAAATTGGTTCGTTCCATAATCCACGGGATTATGGTTTTCTGACCTAAGGTGATAAGTTGTCCAGACCAATTCCCTTTTGACCGCTCCATATACAACCGATGTGTGACCAGTTGACCTACATATCCAGTGGCTCCTAGCACCCACTTAGTCGTGTTGTTTTCCTTTCCCATCTCTCTGCGAAAGTAAAGCAAAGTGCCCTATTTCTTTGATCGACTTTCTATACTGCGTTTGGAACAGCTAACGTTCCTGCTTAAAGTTTGATGAAGGTCGCTTGCGATTGGTATGCACTGCTTTTTAGAATGTAGCTGTATACTCCTGCGGATAGATTGTTTAGATCAATCTCTGAACCGCTAGGATAGTTTTTAACTTCCATGACTTTTAATCCGGTACTTGAAAAAACAGATAAACTGGCTTCGCTCAAATTGTGGTGAATCCTTGCGGTACCCTGTGCTGGGTTAGGGTAAAATTTAGCTGACTGTATTGGCGATTCCTCTACACCTATAGATGAACTCTGATAGACCCGGACATAATCTACTATCATAGGGCTAGCTGTAAAACTAGAATCAATGCTTCCTTGAATTGCGATATTTAAAAGCAGGTATTGAGGTGCGTCAAAAGGCCAGGTGCTAGCAGTTTGTGTGCTGGGTTCGTAAGTATAGTGTACAACGCTGTCTACACTAAAAACCATTTTATCAGCACTCCATTCCAACGCGTAAATATGAAAGCCAGTAGATACCCCGTTGACATATTGGGTTCCTTTATTGGTGGTGTTCCCAAAACTTGATGGTGTATGCATAGCGCTAGAAACATAGTCTTGATTGTAACCCCAATGTTCCATGATATCTATTTCACCGCAGGCCGGCCATCCGGTAGTTGCATAACCCTGAACGTCCCAATAGGCACCAACTTCATATATATTTTGACCCAGTGTCCAGATTGCTGGCCAAGTTCCTACTCCAGTTGGCAATTGAGCACGAACTTCAACCCGGCCGTAAGTGAAGGCAAATTTTGAATTTAAACGTGCAGAGGTATATTCTTTTGTAACATTTTGATCGGTATAGGACTCCTTCAGCGCAGTAAGGTATAATGACCCGTTCTTTTGGTAGCTGTTGGTGTCGCGGTCGGTATAATGCTGAATTTCTCCATTCCACCAGCTTTGTCCTGCATTAGGAAGTATAGTTTGGTGCCACCATTTTGAGGTATCTACACCGCCAGTGCCATTAAATTCATCTGCCCACACTAAGGTGTCATAGACTTGGGCATTCAAAGAATGAAGGGATAAGGTAAGAAGGAGGAGAACTAGTTTTTTCATGATTGCGGTTGAATTAGGAAGTAAAACTCGCAATATTGCTCCAATCCAAAAACATTTTTTCATGGACATCTCTAGGACATAAGAAAAACCAACTGATTATGAAGCCTTTATTAATGCGTTGATGGTCCTTTGATGCCCGCGTTTACTTCAATATCTATGTAGTTTTCTTGTGGGGTTATGGGACATGAGTACCCGTCGGTATAGGCACAATACGGGTTGTATGCATAGTTGAAATCCAAAA
>JAHEKP010000008.1 GCA_024638285.1 Cryomorphaceae bacterium | reverse complement strand
TGGTAATTGGCAAAGTTCATCCTTAATATACGGGGTAAACACACCTCAATATTTTTCCATGTACACTGGATTTGTACTCTGCAGTAATTCAGGTTCAGGAGGTGGCGGTTCAGGAGGTGGCTCAAACAACACGGGCTGCGTGGCTCAATATTCTTTTGATTCGACATTAACAGGTATGGGACAGATTGTGCTCTACAACACATCGTATGTAGATAGTACTATGCAAAATGCCTCAATTTCGTACATGTGGGACTTTGGTGATGGAACCTCAGCTTTTGGTGCTTACCCATCACACGTATATACAGCAGCAGGGAACTATGCGGTTTGTCTTACCCTGAACGCTGTGGACAGTACTGCTTTCGGTACAATGTCTTGCACAAGCACCTATTGCGACACGATCTCCATTGATAGTTCGGGAAATGTGAGTTACAAAAATCTTAACGTAACACTGAATGTGTATGATCCATCGCAAATGTCTCTAGAGGAGAAAACAACTACACCAATCAAACTGTATCCCAATCCTAGCAGTGGTATTGCTTGGGTTGAGTTGCCACAGGCTTCCGACATTCAATTATTTTCAATGACTGGGCGTTGTGTGTTCAATGGTTTCGATTTGGAGGGAACAGTTCAATTACCTTTCTTGAATGCAGGCAGTTATCTGCTTGAGATTGTGAATGATGAAGGAAAGACCTACCAACTGCTTTTGGTACTTTAATCTAAAAAAACAAAGGCAAACTGCCTAAAAACAAATAACTTAGAATTAATGTCGGATGCTCAATTAATTAGTCGACATTTGCACTTTAAATTATATTATGAATCAAGGAACAGTAAAGTTCTTTAACGGAGACAAGGGATTTGGCTTCATTAAAGACGACGAGTCAAACACAGAGTACTTCGTACACGTAACAGGTTTGGTTGACCAAATCGAAGAAGGCGACAGTGTCGAGTTTGAATTGACAGAAGGAAGAAAAGGATTAAACGCTGTAAATGTAAAGCAGCTCTAAGTTTATATCAGTACATTCCAAAGGCCTCCAGAAATGGGGGCCTTTTTTATTCCCACTAGTTTCGACCATAAAAAAGCCCCAGCAGATGCTGAGGCTTTTAGTAGCTCCGAAGGGAATCAAACCCTTATCTCAGGCTCCGGAAACCTGCATTCTATTCATTGAACTACGGAGCCAAACTTCGTTGGCGAATATCGACTAATTAACCGATTACTGCACCGCTATCCGCGCCGTTTTCTGGAGTCATTAATCTCAAACTTCCATCGCCATCTTCTGCCATCAAAAGCATTCCTTGGCTTTCCACTCCTCTGATCTTACGCGGTGGGAGATTCATTAACACCGTTACCTTTTTACCTACCATTTCTTCTGGGCTAAAATGCTCGGCAATACCAGAGACTATGGTGCGTTGATCTAATCCTGTATCTACTAAAAATTTCAATAATCGATCCGCCTTAGGAACACGCTCTGCTTCGAGGATGGTTCCTACTCTAAGGTCCATAGACATGAATTGGTCAAAGGAGATGTCGTCTTTCTGTGCCATGTGTTTCTTTTCTGTAGTTAAAGGCGCCTTGGCTGCCTCATTCGCTGCCGCAGATGCTTGCAACTTTTGGCGCTGCGCCTCAACTTGTTCATCTTCAATTTTCGAAAACAATAAGGCGCTTTCGCCCAATTGCGTTCCTGCAGGAACTACAAGTTCTTCGTTGGACTGCTCCCATGTGGGTACCCCCTCTTGATTCAACATGCCGCGCAATTTAGCGGCTGTGCTTGGAAGAAACGGTTCAAAAACAATGGACGCATTACCCATAATTTGAGTAGCTACGTACAAGGCTGCACCCGCTCGGGCAGGGTCTTGCTTGTACACCTTCCAAGGCTCTTGTTCCTGAAGGTATTTATTACCAATACGCGCTACGTTCATTGCTTCATTGAGAGCGTCTCGGAATTTAAATGCATCTAATGATTTTGCAATGCGACGTCCGCATTGGGTTAAAGCTGCCAAAACTTCCCGGTCGGCATCCGTCAGAATCCCGGGATCTTGTACGACTCCCGCAAAGTATTTGTGCGTTAATACCATCACACGATTGACAAAATTACCAAGCCCCGCTACTAATTCACTGTTGTTGCGGGTTTGGAAATCAGCCCAAGTGAAGTCATTATCTTTTGTTTCAGGCATGGTTGCAGTCAACGCATAACGCAATACATCTTGCTGTCCAGGAAAATCCTCCAAGTATTCGTGCAACCAAACGGCCCAGTTCTTCGAAGTACTGAGTTTCCGGCCTTCAAGGTTTAAAAACTCATTTGCAGGTACTGCAGTTGGCATGGCGTATTCACCGTGCTGCTGAAGCATCGCCGGGAAAATGATACAATGGAAGACAATGTTGTCTTTCCCTATGAAATGAACGATTTCAGCGTCTTCGCCTTTCCAATATTCCTCCCAAGTATCCGGAAGCAATTCTTGCGTAGCACTGATGTATCCGATGGGCGCATCAAACCAAACGTACATTACTTTACCCTCTGCGCCTTCAACCGGTACGGGAACACCCCAATCCAGGTCGCGCGTCATGGCACGCGGCTGCAAACCGTCACCAGCATTTAACCAGCTCATGCATTGACCCATCACATTGGGCTTCCAGCCTTTGCGGCTTTCTAAAAAAGACCTCAGCTCATCGGACAATTCATCCAAAGGCAAGAACCAATTGGTCGTGTTTCTCAATTCAGGGACTGCGCCACTTAACGTTGATTTGGGTGCAATGAGATCCGTGGCGTTTAAAGACGTTCCACAACTTTCACATTGATCGCCATACGCATCTTCAGCATGGCACTTTGGGCATTCGCCAGTGATGTAACGATCTGCTAAGAATTGACCCGCTTCAGGATCAAAATATTGCTGCGTTTCTTTAGCCACGAGCGCCGCTTTCCCCATCAGATTCGTGAAGAATTCCTGCGCATTTTTATGATGCTGAGGGCTTGATGTACGACTGTAGTGGTCAAAGGAAATTCCAAATTCTTCAAAGGCACCTTTCATCATTCCGTGGTAACGATCTACCACATCCTGCGGGGTAATGCCTTCTTTTTTTGCTTTAATCGTGATCGGCACACCATGCTCATCCGAGCCACAAACAAATTTTACATCACGGCCGCGCATTCGCAAATACCTGACGTAGATATCTGAAGGAAGGTAACACCCCGCGAGGTGACCTATGTGAATGGGTCCATTAGCATACGGCAATGCCGCCGTAACCATGATTTTTTTGTTCGAACTCATGCTTTTTTGAAACGTTTAAAGCTTACCGCGAAGATAATGCGCTTTTATTGGGTATTTTTCGGCTAATGAAACAATCCGTACCTAGTTTTTTACAGCCCGGTGATACTATTGGGATCAGCGCTACTGCCCGGTTCGCCACTGATGAATCGCTCGCTATCGCACAACGTGTGATTGAGGCCGAAGGCTTTCACTGTTTCTATTCACCCGAAATTTCTCAGCAGCACCATCAGGTAGCGGGTACGGTTGCAGAGCGTGTAGCGCACTTTAATGCCCTCGTCCATAATCCGGACATCAAAGCAATCTGGAACATTAGAGGAGGCTATGGAAGTGCTGAGATTGTGGACTTAGTGGATTGGGATGCCTTGATTGCCCAGCCCAAATGGCTCATTGGCTTTTCCGATTTCACCACCTTCCTCTGTCATGGGGTCCAAAAAGGGATTGCCACACTGCACGCACCCATGCCGATTAGTTTTTCCCTAACCCATCCCGATGCACTCGCCGCTACGTTCGACGTTCTGCGCGGTAAAGAAGATGCGTTGCATTGTGTTTTGCCCAAAAACATTAATGGACAGATCATAGCGGGAAACCTTAGCGTAATCTCCAGTATTTTAGGCACCCCCAGCCTCCCAGATTTAGCTGGATGTGTATTAATCATTGAGGATTTAGACGAATACCATTACCACCTTGATCGCATGCTGCTGAGCTTACGCCGTCGAGGCGCCTTCAACGGTTTACGCGCCGTAGTTTTAGGCGAATTCTCCGACATCCATGACCACGACACGCCTTGGGGCAATGCTGTTGGTCTAACATTGAAAAAACACTTCGAAACCGAAGGCATTCCTGTCTTTACGCATCCCATCATAGGTCATGGAAAAGAGAATTGGCCTATCGTTTTGCGCACTGTTTGATCTCCCTTTATAACTTTTAGTTCTTCACATTCTTAGGAAATTTTGCCGACCGTGGCCATCTTTTTGGAATGAAGACTTATGAATTGTATGAACGAAAAGCTGCCGAGCTCTTAATCAAAATGGGGCATACCTTACACTATCAGAACTACCGTTCCGGACGATCTCAAATTGATCTAATTACACAACTCCACTGCTGCTTGTACATCGTAGAAGTAAAATATCGGTCCTCAACCGTTACAGACTATGAAAACTGGGTGAGTGAGCGGCAATGCCAACGTCTGTTACAGACCGGCGCACAACTTGTGAGTACCTTTAAATGCGATGAAATCCAGTTACTCCTAATCGCATTTCAAGGCAATGGCTCAAAAGCCGAAATAATCCCCCTTACTGTTAACTAAAGTTGGAGCTAACTGCCTGTGCTGAAGCAAGACCGACTACCTTTGCAAAAAAGTACTACGCCATGCGCAACAGTCGTTCTAACAACAGAGGCCCTAAAAGAGCGGGCACAACCAACCGTTTCACAGAAGGGAGCAAAGGACCGCGTTCGTTTGATAACGATGACCGCGGTAATGGTGGTAAAAAAGAATTTAAAGGCGGTAGTTCGAACTTTAAGCGTGTTAAACGACGCAGTGCAGAAGACATCGCGAGCACAAGTGGTGAAATGCGCCTGAACAGATTTCTTTCACATGCGGGTATTTGTAACCGCCGTGAAGCAGACGACCTGATCGCAGCGGGTCTAGTTCACGTCAATGGTAAAGTCATCGTTACCATGGGCTATAAAGTTCAGCCAACAGATGAGGTTAAATACAACGGTTCGCTGATTAAAAGCGAGAAAAAGAAATACCTAGTTCTCAATAAACCAAAGGGTTTCATAACTTCTATTACAGACAAGAAAGCGAAGAAAACCGTAGAAGAATTGGTCGGGAATGCTTGTCGGGAAAGACTATATCCTGTGGGAAGCATGGACCGAACAAGTACGGGTGTTTTGCTTTTTACTAATGATGTCGATTTAGCAAAAAAAATGGCGCATCCAAAAAATGGTGCTGTTCAAATCGTAAGCGTCGTTCTAGATAAACCACTTGAGAAAACACACCTCACATTGATTGCAAAGGGAATGGAGTTGGAGGACGGTAAAATTGAGGTGGAAGAAATTAAATATATTGACGAACGTACGAAACGTGAGGTAGGTTTACGTTTACATAGTGGTAAGCATCGTATTGTTAACCGCATCTTTGACAAGTTGGGCTACACCATTGAAAAAATGGACCGCGTTTCCTATGCGGGCTTTACTAAGAAGAATCTGAGTCGCGGACAATGGCGTTTTCTGGACCCAAAAGAAGTTGATTTTCTAAAAACAAGGTAGCCCGTGAAGCGAGCGCTAATTTTTATAGGATATTTCGCGCTCATCCTTATGCTCTTGGGAGCAGGGGGTGCTGGTTATCTTTATTACCATCAAGAAAAAATTATTGCAGGCGGTGTCGCTAAGCTGAATGAACAGCTTAAAGCACCAGTCGAAGTACGTACCATAGAGTTGGACCTTTTCTCGGGGTTTCCACGGGTACGCATCGTGCTCAACGGGGTATCTGTTATAGATCCATTTGGCGGAAAAAAACCCTTACTTAAAGCCGGAAGTGTCGGATTAGGCATGAATGTTCTAGAAGTCCTGCGCGGTACCTATACTATTGAAGAATTGGCCATTAGCACTGCTGAGATTCATCTAGTTCATTCGAGCAGAGGAGATAATTGGGACTTGTTCAATAGCTCAGATACTTCAAACACTGATCTGAATCTTCAGCACTTAGAGGTCAATGCCGTCTACCTTTCATATGATGACCTCGAAGACAAGTCAAACTACAGCAGCTACATCAACGTTTTAAACGCTTCCGGAACTATTGGCAGCGGCATCCAACTCTCATTGCGCGCAGATTTAGCGGAAACTTATGCAACCATAAAAGGTGAAATTTTCCTGGTAAATGCCCCGCTAAACGGGAGTGCTGAGTTAACCGTTGACGAGAATTGGACCCTTATGACAAACCGTCTTACATTAGATGGGACAGAAGTTAAACTGGACCTGAATCAAAACGGTGGTACTATCAGCGCAGCGCAAATGGATATTCCAAAAGCACTGAGCTATGTCCCTCTGTTCGAGATTCCTGAAGAAATTGAACTCAACGGCTTAAGCGTAGATTGGAGCTGGGCGGGAACTTGGGACCAGTGGGTGCTCAACTTCGACACGAAGAATACCGCTTTGAGTTACAACGGAATTGCAGTGCCTTCAATTTCTTGTAAGGGCCAGTGGAGTTGGGGTACGGTTCCAGAACTTAGTATACCTTCACTTGTATTGGAAACCAATACAGGTCAGATCACCGGTGCCATCCAATTAAAGGGAGACGCTCCTACCCTGTACACTAATCTAGAAGGCGGATCCAACTTAAGCGAACTCTTTGATTTTATTGAAACCGACCTGCTCGTGAATCCCATGGGCTTCTGGAAAGGCGAAAACATTTCGCTTACCCAAGGTTTTCGGTCTTGGGAAGACTTTACGCCAGTCGGCAATCCTATTTTTAAAGGGGATATTTCATTCTTCGAGGGCGCCTTTACCCTGGCCGGCAGTAACATTTCATTTGAGAAAGTCGAAGCAGAATTAGGTATCGACGGTCAGAATATCCAGATTGATCGGTGTTTCTTGCAAAGCGGGGAAAATACGGCCGTAGTCACTGGAACTATTTATAACGCATTAGAGGAGAGCAGCTACCCTAAGGTAGTTTTAAACCTAGAAAGCCCTACTATTTCCATCGATCCTTTACTGTATTGGGAATTCCAAGACGACGACGACGACGACGACGAAACCAGTTTCGATTATGCCGTCTCAGTGAAGGTAGATCACGTTAAGCTTGGTGATTTCAACGGTACAAATCTCGTAGGCACAGTGTATAATCGGGGCAGCTGGATTATGGGAGATGCCATGCGAATAACGGGATGTGATGGAACGTTAGGTGGCAATTGGGCATTGTATGAAGTCGGATCAGATAACGTGTTTAAAGGGGACCTTTTCGTGCAGTCGATAGAATTGGACCAATTGCTAGCCAGCTTCAATAGTTTTGATATTGAAGATTTAGACGCGTCAAATCTATTGGGTGAAGCCAGTGCTACCGCTACCGTTTCATTAGCCTTTAACAGTGAATGGGAGCAACACAGCACTAAAACGGATATCCAAGGCAAAGGAGAGATTAAAGGCGGTACACTGCAGAATTATGCACCGCTGCAGGAACTAAGCGCCTTTATTGACAAAGGAGAATTGGATAAAATTGAGTTTCCCTACCTGGCTTCGTCGTTTCGCGTGCATGGAGATACAGTGCTTTTCCCGGAAATGGAAGTAAAAAATAGTGCAATGAATCTTTGGGTCAATGGGTGGCAAAATTTAGAAACCGATGACCTCCGCTATAGTGTCCGCCTAGGCTTAAAAGACCTTGCGATGCGAGGTAAAAATTCAAATAGAGATTTGGGGAATTGGATCGGTGAGGCAGAGAATGAAAACCAACCTTATGTCCGTCTGATTGTAGGGTGTAATTTAGACGACGTGTGTATTAGTCTGGACCGGGAACGCATTAATCGAAGCTTTAGAGAAGCCATTCAACAGGAACGAGAAGACCTGAAAAACATCTTTAAAAAGCCAGAAGAATCTATGCCCAAGCCTACTCCAGGAAGCGGGACTTTCGAATTACTTTGGCCAGAACATGACAGCCTTAAGGTGCATATATGGCCAGAAACTCATTCCTGAATTCCTTCGTTGCTTTCTCCAAAGCGGTACGAACAATCAATCTAGAATACACACCCTCTTTGTAATGTAAGCTTAAGTGAGTCTCAGCTAAATCCGGGTCCAATTGCCACATGCATTTCATTAACCACCCGATTCCTTTCTGAAGTATATCTGGGGCCTTTTCAGCCGCTATGGGTGCATAGGCGAGCAGATGATCGTATTCGCCTTTCTTTAAGAACCACAACTGCGATACAATCGCAGCGCGCCGCTTCCAAATATTGGGGCTTGCTAAAAATGCTGTGAGTACATCATAATTATGAGTTTCATAAGCATGACGGCCCAGACATACGTGGGCGCAGGTATCTACCAGGTCCCAATTGTTGATGCCTTCAAAAGACTCACAAAGCGCATTATGCCAGAATTCTCGGTTATTCCGTTCCGCACCATAGCGGCGGAGAAGCGCGAACAAGGCAGTGTGACGTACTTCATGAACTTCATGACATAAACCTGTGGTAATTACCTCCGGCGACCACTGCATTGCATTTTCTTTTGCAACCATCCGTCGTGTTGGGACCATTACCCCTATAAAGACATCACCCGCTCCATAGCCGCCTTCATACGTCTGAAAATAACGTGAAAAATCGCCAATCCGCTGCGCATTGGCTAGAGGCTCTAGCGCTCTAAATATGGGGTGTGTTTTATGCATGGGATGCAAAGAGCGCATCTAAAGTTCCCTGCGAAAGCGGATGGTATGACGGACGGGCCTTTTCATAAATCTCGCGAGCCCATTGTTTGCGCTTTTCGTCACCTTGTAACATACTTTCGTACATCGGTACGATAAATTTTCTTCGACCCACCTTTAAAAGAAATTCTTCTACAGTCTTCGCATATATAGCTGGGTCGTACCCTTCATAATTTGTTTTCAAAATTGCTGAGAACCATGCAGCCACAATCTCAGGATTAGGACTGCCACTAAAACCGTAATTCTCATCGGCGAGCGCATAATGACCCACCGTTGCACCGCCCGCTTCTAGACCGCGTATGTAACGCAACCACTCGTGGGTAGACCAAAATTTAGTGGTTTGGAAGTCCGGATAACACAACTGTTTCGCATCTGTTGCTTCCGGCGCTGTGCTCAGCATCATTTTCACAGCTTCATCAACAATGAAGAATCTGTTCGATGCCGGGAAAGGACAATTCACAGGAAGCCCCTTTCCATAGACCCACTGGTCCACTCCGATCGCATCCCATTGGTCTTGCGTGAGCAACTGGGCCAACTCTTGTAAAAACTGCTCCGTCACCATGGTTTTAAATCGGTATTTCTCAAAATAACCCTTTATGAAGGCATCCCATGAATCTCGTCCAACCGTCTGCTCGCACAATTTTAGAAAATGAAAACCTTTATCGTAGGCGATGGCGTTCACCCCATCGTCAGGATTTTTACCCGCTAGATTTTGCTTCAGGATGGTCGCTTCTGGATCATTTTCAAGCATATCCGCCAATTCTTTTTGGAGGTCGTCATAACTCAATGCCACTAGCATATCCGAGAAATCTGGACCATAAACTCGTTCCATGATGCGCATCTCAAAGTACACCGTGAATCCTTCATTTAACCAGAAATCGTTCCACGTCCCATTCGTTACCAAATTTCCACTCCAGCTGTGGGCCAATTCATGGGCAATCAAACTCACCAAACTCAAATCACCTACAATAACTGTTGGCGTGAGAAACGTCAAACGAGGGTTCTCCATTCCACCAAAGGGAAAACTAGGGGGCAGGACTAACATGTCGTAACGACCCCAGTAATACGGCCCGTAAAGCTCTTCCGCTTTTTCGATCATCTTCTCGGTTTGGCCAAATTCGAAAGCTGCGTTGCGTACCATTTCTGGCTCAGCGTATACTCCAGAGCGTTCGCCCAATGCTATGAACTCTAAATCACCAGCACCCAAAGCCATGAGATAAGATGGTATAGGCTGTGGCATGGTAAACTCATACTTGCCATCCGCTGCTTTCTGTGTAGGGTTAGACGCACTCATCAGCGCCAACATTCCCTCTGGAACCTGTACGCTTGCGTTATAAGTAAAACGTACACCCGGACGATCTTGACATGGAATCCAGGTACGTGCCAGTATTGCTTGGCTCTGCGTAAATAAAAAAGGCATACGCTTACCTTGAGTCAATGCTGCAGGAAACCATTGTACGGCCTCCGCACCTTCTGTAGTGGTATAGGTAATGGCGACCTGCTTCGAAGCTGGGCTTAAATCGTATACAACCAAAGCCGATCCCAACAAATCATCTTCCTTACCAAAACTCCATTGCGCCTCTTGGCCGTCTAATAAAACCTCCTTAATTTCAAGTGCTTTCGTATCAAAAACAACTTGATCTCCATGCGTTTCAGATAATGTCCAAACCGCTGTGGCATGAATCTCTTGTGCTTCAAAATCTACTTTTGCGTCCCACTCCAAATGCGTTACCGTAGCCTCTGGCGTACTGAAACTGTGTGGATCAACGAACAGCGCTGCTCGGAGCGTCGTATCACCAATCATTGGTGGTCGCTCAGCAGACTGGCTGTCCGTAGTGGTCGCGGGCTGGCAGCAAATAAGTGTGGCGGATGCTAAAAATGCAGCGAAAACAAGGCTCTTGATTCTTTTCATTTTATGTACTTTTCGAAAAAGTGAATATACCGCACATGAGACAAAAACCCGGAATTCTTTCAAGACTTGTTGTGAGCTCTATAGCCGTTTTCCTGGCCGATTGGATTCTTCCCGGTGTCAGTATCAGTAGTTTTTCAACTGCCGTTGGTGTGGCCATAGTATTGGGACTCTTGAATGCCACTTTAAAACCACTACTGATCATCATTACCATACCCCTAACCTTCCTGAGTTTGGGCCTCTTTTTATTGATAATCAATGCTATCATTATTGGGATTGCAGACCAGTGGATCGACGGTCTAGAAGTGGCAAGTGTATGGACGGCCATTCTATTCAGTCTACTCGTATCAACGATCAGCTCTTGGATGTACCGTTACGGAGAGGCTAAAAGTTAAAGTACTTTTTTTTCCCAATTCGCTTTGATACCAAAGGTATTGGATGCCAATACTAGGAAACTGGGCGTGGCATCACTTAAATAATACGTCGTGGTACCTACACCTTCAACAGCACCATCCCACGCCGAAACTACGGCCTCTGCTACTATAGCGGGTGCATCAATCCAATCCACACCGGGGCGTAACTTCGCGGCTACCTCACGCAGAAGTGGATAATGTGTACAGCCTGGAACTATAGCTTCAATCCCATTCATAGAAGGATCTTTCAAATAGTGCTCGAGCACACGTTCCTCTATTCCAGTGCCTAAAAATCCATCTTCAATCAGCGGCACCAGTAAAGGTGTGGGTAATGCAACTAATTCATGCGGCACTTTGCGCGCTTCTAAGCGTTTTGTGTAGGCACCGCTTCGCACAGTCGCGCGCGTGCCCAGCAAAGCTGTTTTTCGTGGAGGACTTCCGGCCAATGCCGCCACTACAGGGTCAATGACATTGATAAAGGTCAAGTCAGGAAAGGATTCCTCTAGCATAGAACCGGCCGCTGCACTTGCACTATTGCAAGCAATGACAATCACATCGCAACCTTGAGCCGCTAAGAACCCTACAATTTGAAGACTAAAACTTCGAATGGCTTCGTCGCTTTTATCACCGTACGGTAAATGAAGCGTATCACCAAAGTATACTTTATCGACACCAGGTAGTTTCTCCTGCAGCGCATGCAGGACTGTAAGCCCGCCCAAGCCGCTGTCGAATAACCCTATTTTGCGTTGCTTCTTCACAGCACGCAAAATACCAAATAAAAAGCCCCCCGCGAGCTGCGCTCGCGGGGGGCTTTAAATTTTTTTATGTTCGGCTTAATTAATGCCCAACTCTGCTTTTACAAGCGGAAGGATGTCCTCACCACCGTCAAGGTAGATGACCACTGATTTAGAAGCAGACGCATCTAAAACATAAGTAAAACCGTTCGCAGAAGCTACTTTATCTACGGCAGCTTGTGCTTTCTCACTGATTGGTAACATCAAGTCCATTTGCTTACGCTGTAACTCTTGCTGCGCACTTTGGCTGAACTGTTGTATGCGCTGACCCATCGTTTGCAACTCTTCGTTTTCTTTCTGAAGACGCAATTCTGTCCAAGTATCCATATTGGCCTGAGCGTTTTGCATTTTCGTCATGTACTCTTCCTGCATTGCCGTAGCATCGCTTTCCAATTGACCTGCATACTTCTGAATTTCTGCCTCTGCAGCCTTATATTCTGGCATGACAGAAATCAATTCATCTACATTAATGTGACCTACTTTTTGCTGGGCAACTGCGGTTCCTGCGAAGCCTAAGGTCAAGGCGATTGCGAGTAATACTCTTTTCATTGTCTGTTGATTTATTTCTTTAAACTATTTAAAACCTCCTCGCTGTAGTCTTTCTCTTTTTCTACGAAGAGTACACCACTTTGAGCACTTTTATCCAAAACTAATTCTAATTTACGCTTCTGGGCCAACGCCTGAACCGCTCCAAAAACCTTGTCCTGAATGGGCTGAACCAGCTGTGTTCGCTTTTCGAAAAGCATGCCTTCTGGTCCAAAATATTTCTGTTGCAAAGCAAGCACTTCTTCTGCTTTCTGCACAATAGCTGCCTCGCGTTTTTTCAATTTTTCAGGTGAAAGCAATATTTGCTCCGCCGCTAAGGCATCTTTTAAACTTTGTAAATCACTCTGTAGCGCACTTACCTCGCCAGCCCACTGGGTACTGAGCTGGTCAACTTGAGATTTTGCCTGAGCATATTCAGGTAAATTCTTCAATATGTAATCTGTATCCACCACACCATAACGCTGAGCCATCAGCGAAGCGGAAAAGAGCACAGCAAGTAATAATCCTATTTTTTTCACGGGCTTGAAGGTACTTCAATTAGAACTGTTGTCCAATGATGAAATGCGTCTGCCATCCACTGGCAGCGGCGCCATTTGGTTCAGGGTCAAATCCATAAGCAACATCTACTCCCATCAATCCAAACATAGGCATGTAAATACGTAAACCGGCACCTGCACTACGCTTCAGATTAAACGCACGGTAGTCCCAGAAATTATCGTAGTTGTTACCTCCCTCCATGAAGATAAGTGGGAAGACCTGTGCAGAAGGATTATTCGCGATGATGTATCGCATCTCGAAGACGTATTTGTTGTAAAGCGCACCACCGCCTCCAGGAGTAATTGAATTATTGGTGTAGCCACGAAGACCTATGATCTCGCGACCATCAATTACGAAATTGGCCAATCCATCCCCACCGACATAAAAGCGTTCGAACGGCGGTAAACCTAAATCCTTATTGTAGCTGCCTAAATAACCAAACTCACCGTGCGTGCGAATCACAAATTTCGACGTTATCGGCGCGAACCAATCTGCATTTAATTTCCACTTATGGTATTCCACCAATTTAAAACGCTCCTCTGAAGAAAGGCTCTTATAATCAATATCATCACGTAATAAACTGAACGGCGGGGTCAATTCCGCTGCGAAACTAATCTGCGAACCGCGAGTAGGGAAAATAGGTACGTCCGTATTGTTACGTCCTAAGGTAAACTTGTAGTTGACGTTGTTCGAAATTCCCTTGTTGTAGTTCAAGAATCCAGTAGGGAAATTGTTCAAATTAAAGCGACGAAATTCCAATCCTTGGTACAAAGTGAAATAATCATCAGGCCACTTTAAGCGTTGACCCAATCCAAAGTTGATCCCCGTAATTAACAAACTTTGACGGTTCGGATCGCTTGCCTGTACACCGTTGCTTTGAACGTTGTGGTAGATCGTTCCGGTAAAGCTGTTCGGCTTTTTTCCACCCAACCATGGCTCTGTGAAAGAGGCATTGTAGCTCTGGAAATACAAACCATTCGACTGCGCACGTATATTGATGGTTTGTCCATCCCCCGTTGGGAGCGGCTGCCAAGCCCGCTTATTTCCAATATTTTTTGCAGAGAAGTTATTGAAGTTCAAACCAAGCGTACCGACCACGCGGTTGGCACCCCATCCGCCTTGTAATTCAAGTTGAGAAGTCGATTTTTCAACCACGGTATATTCAAGATCCACAGTACCTGTTTGAGGATCCGGCACTGGATTTACACCAATCTGCGTTTGATCGAAATACCCCAATTGAGACAATTCGCGAATAGTACGCTGAATCATTGCCTTTGAAAACAAATCCCCAGGACGTGTTCTCACCTCGCGGTAAATGACGTGATCGTTCGTGCGCTCATTTCCGGTAATGCTCACTTTCCTAATGGTCGCTTGGCGCCCTTCTTGAATGCGAATTTCTACATCAATTGTATCGTTCTGAACATTCTTTTCGATCGGAACTACCTGTGAAAAGAGGTATCCATTGTTCAAATAAATGGACGCAACGTCGTTTCCATTTGGATCGAAGCTCACGCGCTCATTTAAATGCTGGCTGTCGTAAATATCGCCGCGATTGATTTTTAAAATGCTGCGCAACAAAGGCGTATCGTATTTCGTATTACCGACAAACGTAATGTCTCCAAAATAGTACTTGCGGCCTTCTTCTACTGTGATTTCAATATTGATGAGCTCATCATCCACACGGTAATTTGTATCCCGAATGATGCGTGCGTCGCGGTAACCCATACCGTTGTATTTCGCTATCAAGGCGCGCATATCTTCCTGGTATTCTTTCTTGCGAAGCTTTGATACTTTGAAGATGGCTTTTCCTTTCATCTTCGTGTTTTTCATCGCTTTCAGAAGGACCTTATCTGCCACTGCTTCATTGCCGTCAAAAGCAATTTCACCAATTTTGACGCGCTGACCTGGCTGAACGCGGAACCCAAGAATGACTGCGTTATTGAATGTGGTATCGCGTTCTTGTGTAATTTCTACCGTGGCGTTCAAATAGCCTTTTTCATTAAAGTAAGACCGAATTTTGTTGCGACTCATTACCACTAGGTTCTCATTCACCACTTTTCCAGCGCGTAAGTCCAATTCTTCACGGATGTCGTCTTTCCAAGATTTTTTAACGCCCGTAATAAAATACTTACTCATCTTCGGGAGCTCTTGCAAACGAATATCTAAATAGACTTTTTTACCACTCTTGTTCACTACACTAAAAGTGATGTTCTCAAAAAGCTGTTGACGCCACAGTGTTCTAATGGCGTCTGAAATCTTAGGATCGGGAAATTGAATATTATCGCCTACACGAATGTTGGTCAACATGATCACAACATTTGGATCTAAATCCTGCGCGCCACTCACCGTGATACCAGCTACCTCATAATCTATTCCTGGAATGAGGCCAAAATCACCGTTTTGCACCACTTGCGCAGTGGTTGTAAAAGAAACTAGGGTGAGTAAAAGTGCCCAAAGGGTATTCTTCATGTCTTTATTCTGCCGTTAACTGTTCTGAGGTTTGTCCAAACCTGCGTTCGCGTTTTTGAAAAGCCGCTATTGCATCGTACAAACCGGATGCGTCGAAATCGGGCCAGAGAACAGGTGTGAAATACAACTCTGCATAGGCTAATTGCCATAGTAGATAGTTGCTAATTCGCTGCTCGCCGCTGGTTCTAATCATAAGATCCGGATGCGGCATTCCAGCAGTAAACAAATGTTCTTCTACTGCTGCCTCGTTAATAGCTGCCGAATCCATAGTTCCTTCAGCCACTTTTTGAGCAATCTTGCGAATGGCTTGTACCATTTCATCCTGTGAGCCGTAACTCAACGCAAGCGTCAAAGTTAACCCATCATTCTTTGCTGTAGCCTGAATTACAGACATTAACTTTTTATTTGCTTTTGGCGGTAGGGTATCTAAATTACCGATAGAACTAAGACGGACATTGTTGTCCATTAACGTCGGTAACTCTTTTTCTAATGCGGTCATCAAGATGTTCATCAGCGCATCTACCTCAGACTTCGGTCGGTTCCAATTTTCAGTTGAGAAGGCATATACCGTAAGGAACTTTAAGCCCAATTCTGCAGATGCCGTTGTGATTCTTCTCAATGCCTCTACCCCTACCTCATGGCCGCGAACACGCGACATGAAACCCTGTTGCTTGGCCCAACGACCGTTGCCGTCCATAATGACTGCAATATGCTCGGGCATATGCTTGGGGTCTAATCCGGCTTTAAGCCGATTAGCTTTAAAAACTTTAGAATCCACTGCAGCGTTCATCTCGGGGACTTAGGTTGTAAAAAATGGTCAGTCCGGCAAAAATAGTCCAATCTCGCTGTTCAGCAGTGCCTCGAGCCAATCCATTTGAATATGCTACGTTTCCTGGATTTGAGAAATAGGCTGCAACGGCATTTCGCTCCTCTTCTAAGGCCGCTGCATCTACGAAATCTCCGCTGGTATCGTCCATGTAATCCGTCCCGTACCTGCGCCAGCCAATTTCTGCAGACATACTGAAATCGCGTCCTAAACTCTGACGGTAGCCCATTCCAAAGGGCACTGTGAGGGTGGTATTGCCGTAAAACAGTTGATCACTCAGTGCCGTCTGCTGGCCTTCCGTGCCCAACTCACGTAGATTGTGCCATTCGTCTTGATAAAAACCTTGAGGATTATAAAAAGTCAAGCCCAGTCCTCCAAAAACATAAAAGGAGCGCTTGAATTTCGTCCCGGTTCCGTACGGCCAAAAGTTAAATTCCGTCATATAACTGAATTCAGAAAGTTCTGTACGAAAGGCGATGCCTCTATTTAATTTGAAATCGTCCTTCGCCCAAGCGTCGGAAGCGCCTACATAGCCGCGGTAATAATTCAACCGTGTACCCCAATGCCAATTGTATTGACGACGCAAGGTGATTTGCCCTACAGGTTGGTTTGGCAAGAATCCATAGACCCCTTGCGCATTGCTACCCACTGCACCGACATCGCCGTGAAACAAAGTTCCGGAGCCCCCAAAGCCCAGCTCATAAAATTGAGCATGAAGGAAAGAACTACTGAAAAGCAGCAGGTATAGGAGTACTTTTTTCATGAATTAATTTCTGTAATCTAACCCCCAGCTTAATTTATTGCGAAGGGTAGATGGGAAATCTTGAAGTTCAGTTTGGACTAAAGCGATACGGAAATCAGCTTTTTGAATAAAGAGTTCCGTGGTGGTATCAAAACTGTGTATTCGACTATCTAAAGAGGTTAAAAATTCGTTTTCTCGACTTTCTATACGAAGCCGAAGGGTATTATTATCAGAGATAACGAAGGGACGCATGGTCAAATTGTGCGGAGCGATCGGGGTAAGGACAAAATTTTCACTATTCGGCATAATAATGGGGCCGCCACAACTTAAACTATATCCTGTAGAACCTGTAGGAGTGCTCACGATTAAGCCATCTGCCCAATAACTATTTAAATAGGCACCGTTCAAGTAGGTATGTACAGTAATCATGCTGGTCGTTTCTTTCCGCGCAATGGTAATTTCATTGAGTGCGAAATTTGGTTTAACCACGCGATTGCAGGAGGTACGCAGCTGCAAAAGTGAACGAAAATCCAATTGGAACCGCCCACTAAAAAGTGCATCTAGGGAGCTCTCTATATTGCTTTTCGCAACGTTTGCAAGAAAGCCTAATCTGCCCATATTGATTCCTAAAATAGGAATGTCTTTATTCTGTATAAGTACAGTAGCATCGAGAATGGTTCCATCTCCTCCTAATGAAATAAGAAAATGCGGGTCAAAGTTTTCCAATTCTTCTTCGTCTGAAAACGTCGAGAAGTGCATTTCTGGAAACTCTTCGGTCTTAATTTCATCGCATGCACTGGCCATGGTATGATACACTGCAAAGTCAACACCTTCCTCAACCAATTTTTCCAACACCACTTCTAAGTAAGGCAGGTTCGCGGGTTTAGGTGTGCGTCCAAAGAGTGCTATTCTCATGAGTACTTCAAATAGTTCATTAAATGGTCGTATCGTTCGCGGTAATCGGCTTCGTACGATTCATCGCCAAAGATACCTTCTATTTCGTAGCCGTAGCGTTGTAAACTCTTGACAATGGGCGCAGTATGCTCTAAGTTAATCTTTAACGTCAATTGCACAGAGGTTTCTGCTGCCTTGTGGGTCATCCACAACCCTAAAAGCTTGGCGTCATTATGTTCAACAGCATGGGCAATTTCTATTAAACTGTACTGGTCCGCTGTAATGTTAACCACCAGGATGGCACCCGCTTGAAGCAATGTAGGTGTGGCTCTAAAGCATTCTAAAATATCAGAAAGTACATAGGAATTAATGTAGTGTCCTTCCTTCGTCACTACGGGAACTAATGTGATACGGTACTGCGTACAAACTTCCATGACCTCGAAAAAATGAGCGCCCGATAGTACATGAGGGACGAAAGCAGCCCGCAAAGCGCTTTGAACGAACTGCGTATCATCTTCGGCTTCATAAAGTGCATCTTCACTCAAAAGTCCCCTATAAATGCCATCATTCGAAACCACGGGAAGGTGGCTGATTTTTAGATCCACCATGAACTCCAAAGCCTCTGCAATGGTTGTTTGAGGAAGAATTCCTTTAATAGGTTCTGTATGTAGTGTTTCTTGGAACATTTCATAACAAACATAGCCCTTTTCTTTAGCTTTGCCCACATGAACGATCACACAAAACTCAGCGTTAATATCAATAAAATTGCTACCCTTCGCAATGCAAGAGGCGGCGATGTCCCAAATATCTTGAAAGTTGCACTTGATTGTGAGCGGTTTGGCGCGGAAGGCATTACTGTCCACCCGAGACCCGATCAGCGTCACATTCGCTACAGCGATGTAGCAGATTTAGCTCCTGCAGTGAACACAGAGTTCAACATTGAAGGGTATCCCAATAAAGAATTTATCGCGCTCGTGCTCACTAATCGACCCGCACAAGTCACGCTGGTCCCCGACCCCCCTGGTGTTTTAACTTCAAATGCAGGATGGGACGCTATGCAACACAAAGAACTCTTGACCGAGGTGATCGCAACCTTTAAAGATGCAGGAATTCGCACATCTATTTTTATAGAAACCGATCACAAGCAGATTGCCGCAGCAAAAGCTACCGGTACAGATCGTATAGAATTGTATACAGAATCCTATGCCGTAGGTTATGCTAAAGATAGCGCGGCTGCAGTTGCGCCTTTTGTAAGCAGTGCAGCCTATGCGAAAAGTATTGGCCTAGGTGTAAACGCCGGTCACGATCTCAGTTTAGAAAACCTCAGCTTCTTCGCTCAGAAGCTTCACGGAAATTTGGACGAAGTGAGCATTGGTCACGCATTGATTGCTGATGCACTTTATTTAGGGCTCCACAATACCATTCAGCAATACAGAAACTGTTTAAACCCATCCGCATGGAAGTAGTACCATTGTTCTCTAAAGTCTACGGAGAAGGCGCACCACTGATCATCCTTCATGGGTTGTTTGGCATGGGGGACAACTGGGCGACGCATGCAAAACATTGGGCAGAATTAGGATGGCAAGTGCATGCTCTGGACCAGCGCAACCATGGAAAGTCTCCGCATCATCGCGTCCATAACTACGATGCAATGGCTGCCGATCTAGAAGCATACATGGATGCAAAGGGATTAAATACAGCCGTCATCTTAGGCCACAGCATGGGCGGAAAAACCGCCATGCACTTTGCCGTGAGTCGGCCGGAACGCGTGCGGGCCTTAGTCGTTGTAGATATAGCACCAAAAGCTTATCCCATTCACCATCAAGGCTATATAAATGCGATGAAGTCGGTAGATTTTGATGCCATTGAATCGCGCAGTACAGTAGATGCGATTCTTGCAAAAAGCGTTGATAACGCGGGCATTCGCCAATTTTTTCTGAAGAGTTTATACTGGCAGACTAAAGAGAAATTGGCGTTCCGATTCAACTTAGATGCCCTCGAAGACCAACTACATGAAGTAGGAACACCTTTGGAGTTTGGCTACTTTGATCGTCCTACTATATTCATCGCAGGCGGTGCAAGCGGCTACATTACAGCGGAAGACGAAGATGCAATAGTCGATCATTTCCCTGCGGCGCATATTGAAACCATTGCAAATGCAGGGCATTGGGTACATGCAGAAGCCCGGGAAACGTTCTCATCTATAGTAGTTGACTTCCTAGAAGAGCTAGTCTAGAACGTCTTTCAATTGAAAATGCAAATAATGTTCCGTACCCTGACGCTCTACGAGCGCATCGGCTAAATCGGGTTTTCCTAAGAATACCCAAGCTTTATTACTAAAATCGTAGCGCTCGAGCGGTTGCGTAAATAGTCCACGGTCCAATTTATCATTTCGATTGGCATCTTCATAGACCTGTACCATAAACCTTTCGGGCAGTTCCACTGCGACATACACAGTATCCCTAGAAGACGTTATATCTTGAAAACCAACCGCAATTCGTTGTTCATTAGCATCTAACACTTCATATGCTATTCGCGTAGGGTACTGATCAGCGGAGGCACAAGTGAAGTACAAACCTGGTTTTTCCTGAGCAACCAAAGTACCGGCACAGCAGGCCATAATAAGAAGGAGTGTTTTAATCTTCATATTCGATCTCTACTCCTTTTTTCGTTAGAAGTGCACCGTTTGCTTTGAGCGAATCCAGAACCTCTTCATAGATAGGTATAAAGACTGTAGGGTTGTCACTGTAAAAGGCGAAGCTAGATTTGAATTGATCCTCAGTGATTCCGTACTTTTCATAGACCTTCGCATAATAATCTTCGATACCGTTTGTGTCGCCAAGCATGATAGAACCGTTTCGCGCACCCTCTATTACATGAATGTCTACCATAATCGGCATCATCTGCTTAGGCGTCAAGACGTTTTGAGGAATCTGAACCTCGGGAGAAGCACATCCTATGGAAAGGATGAATAACAAGCCTACTGCATAGTTCCCGAGTCGCATCATCTTCTAGTCTCTATCAAACACTAAACGTGAACCCAATACACTATCGTCTATTTTGCCTTCTTTAAACGCAAGATGTCCGCCTACAAAAGTGTGCGTCACTTTAGATCTAAAAAGGGTCCCTTCAAACGGGGACCAACCACATTTGTACAATATGTTTTGCTTATTTACGCTCCAGGGCTGGTTGGGCTCAACCAAAACTAAATCTGCATGATATCCTTCGCGCAAGAAGCCCCGCTCCTCCATTCGGAACAAAATCGCAGGATTGTGACACATTTTTTCTACCATTTTTTCGATGGTAAAAATCCCATCGTGTACCCGCTCCATCATTGCCGGTAGTGCATGCTGCACTAGAGGGCCGCCAGAAGGTGCGTTCAAATAGCTGGCTGCCTTCTCTTCAAGGGTATGTGGTGCATGATCTGTGGCGATTACATCTAAGCGGTCATCCAATACTGCTTTCCACAGCGCAGCTCTATCCTCAGAAGTCTTTACTGCAGGATTCCATTTGATGTGGCTGCCCTTTTTCGCGTACTGACTATCATCAAACCATAAATGGTGAACACAAACTTCCGAAGTAATCCGCTTCTCAGCTAACGGTTTACGGTTCGAAAATAACTTCGTTTCCTTTCCGGTACTGATGTGAAAGACATGAAGGCGGCTATTGTATTTCTTGGCTAAATCAACAGCCGTAGATGAACTTAAATAACACGCCTGCTCGCTACGAATCACAGGGTGCTGTGACATGGGTATATTATCCCCAAATTCGGCCTTTGCACGCGCTAAATTTGCTTTTATAGTCGCTTCATCTTCGCAATGCGTGATCAGTTGATGGTCCAATTGGAAAATGCCCTCTAACGTTTTCTGCTCGTCAACCAACATATTACCCGTAGAAGAACCCATGAAGATTTTTATCCCTGCTACATCGCGCTTACTCACCTTCTTCAACTCTTCCAAGTTGTCGTTTGATGCCCCCATGTTAAAACTGTAGTTGGCTAACGATACCTGCGCGGCACGCGCGTACTTCTTCTCCAACTCCTCGATGGTAAGGGCCGCCGGCTTGGTATTGGGTTGTTCCATATAGGAGGTAATTCCTCCGGCTACCGCAGCACGCGATTCTGAATGAATATCCCCTTTATGTGTGAGCCCAGGCTCTCTAAAGTGGACCTGATCATCGATAACTCCTGGCAAAAGGAATTTACCGTTAGCATCGATTATAGTTACATTCCCGTTTTTAGGGCCAATAGAGTCATCAATTTTTGCAATTCTGCCGTTTTCAATGAGCAAATCACCTTCAAAGACTTCACCCTCATTGACCATGCGGGCATTTTTAATGAGATACGATTTCAACATTTATCAGGTAAGGGTTATTTAGGGTTTGGTGAACCAACTCCAAATTTTCAATTTTATAACACCAAAAATGGCTTCTTTGATGATGCCGCTAGACATTTTGCTGGTCCCTTCTGTACGGTCGGTAAAAATGACCGGCACTTCCTTAACCACGAGTCCTTTGCGCCAAGCGGTAAATTTCATTTCAATCTGGAAAGCGTAACCCACAAAATGGATTTTTGAAAAGTCAATTACAGCTAAAGTTCCACGCTTATAGCATTTAAAACCAGCAGTTGCGTCTTGGATTGGCATTCCAGTAATGAAACGAACATAAACAGAAGCGAAATAGCTCAATAATACTCTGCTCATGGGCCAATTCACCACATTTACTCCTTGAACGTAACGCGAGCCTATACTTACATCAGCGCCATGCTCACATGCCGCCAACAATCTAGGTAAATCCTTAGGGTTATGAGAGAAATCACAATCCATTTCAAAGACGTAGTCATATTCACGCGCCAGAGCCCATTTAAAACCATGGATATAGGCCGTTCCTAAACCAAGTTTACCCGTACGTTCCTCGAGGTGAATGCGAGCCCCGTGTACATCCATTAAATTACGCACCACGTCCGCCGTTCCGTCCGGAGAGCCGTCATCAACAATCAATACTTCGTAACCGCCGGGCAAAGCCATAACGGTGTTCAGCATCTTTTCGATGTTTTCAATCTCGTTGTATGTAGGTATAATGACTAATGCGCGTGACATGCAGCAAATGTAGGAAAGAAAGCGCTAGTTTAGTGGTATGAACTGGGATGTGTATACACGAAAAATTCACTGGAAGATTGCGCTCATCGCATTCGGGACGATTATTGGCCTGGCTTCTTTGTTTTACACCGAATCCTTCTTAAAAGAACTGCGTGCAGAAGAGGAGCTGAAAATCAAACGATGGGCTGAGGCCGTGGAGGCCGTTTTCTTCGCAGAAGATGATGTGAATTTAAGCTTCTACACCCAAATCATACAAGACAACACTACCATTCCAGTCATTCTCACGGATAGCGAGGGTACCATTATTGCGCACCGCAACCTGAAAACACCGGAAAGCAATCCGGAAAAATACCTTGCACGAAAGTTGGAAGAATTCAAATCCAGCGGGAGTGTTTTGGAGAATTCATATGCAGACGGACAAATCAATTTCCTCTATTATAAAGGATCGAACTTACTTACAAAATTGCGCCTATACCCATTAATACTGTTAGGGGTAATTGGTGTTTATATGCTCATTAGTTACATGGCCTTTTCAAATGCCAGACGCTCTGAGCAAAATAAGGTTTGGACCGGAATGGCGAAAGAAACTGCGCACCAGATAGGCACCCCTTTAAGTGCATTGATGGGTTGGTTGGCCTATCTCAAGGAGCAGTATCCTAAGGAAATTGCTTTCGGGGAAATGGAAAAGGACATTGATCGATTAACCGACATTACAGACCGCTTCAGTAAAATAGGTTCACAACCTGAGCGAACAGATAAAAACCTTGACGATACTGTGGCGCGAACGGTAGAATACTTACGGAGTCGATTGGGTAAAAAAATTACGCTTACCCTCGAAATGGAAGGCGTAAATGCATCGAATCACAACCAACAATTGATCAGTTGGGTCCTTGAAAATATGATAAAAAATTCTGCAGATGCTATGGACGGTTCCGGTGTAATTGCTGTAGAAAAGAAAATACAATCAGGCCGCGCTGTGGTACGAATTAGAGATACTGGTCGAGGCATTGCTCCTGCCGACCAACGCAAAATTTTCGAACCCGGTTTCACAAGCAAAAGTCGCGGATGGGGATTAGGCCTGAGTTTAGCAAAACGTATTATAGAGGAATACCACGGGGGAAAATTAACTCTAGAACAGAGCATTCCCGGGGAAGGAACTACATTTAAAATTTCGCTTCCGCTGGCTTAATGAATACGACCACTCTTTATTTACACATTCCCTATTGCAAACAAGCCTGCCACTATTGTGACTTTCATTTCTCCACTCAACGTTCGACGGAAGCTGCAGTGCTTGAAGCGATGCATGCTGAAATAGCAACACGTGCACAGCAAGAACCCTGGAAGAACAGTCGGATCAACAGCCTTTACTTTGGGGGTGGAACGCCCAGCTTTTTATCGGCCAATAAACTTGCCCAACTCATCTCGACAGCACAGGCCTTATTTTCATTTAACGCGGACGCAGAAATCACCCTAGAAGCCAATCCAGATGACATTACACCAGAAAACCTAGAGGCGTGGCACCGTATTGGGATAACCCGACTAAGTATAGGTCTGCAAAGCTTCGACAACCACGAACTTCAATCCATGAACAGGGCACACGATGCATCCCATTCCGTACAATGTTTGGAATGGATTGCGGATGGACCTATTCAAAATTACAGCGTGGACTTTATGTACGGAATGCCTGGCAGTACTGTAGAAAGCTGGAAGCGACAATTGGACCAATTAGCCACCTACCTGCCGCCGCACCTCAGCTGCTACGCACTCACCGTTGAAGAGAAAACTGTACTCTACCACGATGTGCGCTCCGGAAAAATTACGATGCCTGCAGACGAGGTTATTGTTGCTCAATTTGAGGCATTGCGCGCATGGGCATTGGTGCAGGGTTATACCCACTATGAGCTTTCGAATTTCGCTCAACCCGATAAATACAGCCGGCACAACAGCCATTATTGGAGTGGCCAATCGTATCTAGGCATAGGACCCGGTGCACATTCCTTTGATGGAGAAAAGCGTTGGTGGAACATTTCGAACAATACCTTATACGCTCAGAGGGCTGCAGTACCCAGTGAAAAGCTTACTCTAATAGATTTACTTAATGAGCGTCTCATGGTTCGACTGAGAACCGCTAAGGGATTCCTTTGGAAAAGTGATGTACCCGTCGGTCTAGACCAGGCGCTATTGGATACAGTAAAGCAAAGTGTCCAAAAATCCAGTGCGAAAGGCCTGTTGAAGTCTACGGAAGTAGGTTTCAACATACCCCCGGAGTATTGGATGCAAAGCGACGCCATCATTGCTGAACTATTTTTAAGTCCTGATGCCGACTAGAATTCTTGTTCACTGAAAAGACCGTATCTTGAAAATAAAACTAAATCCCAACGACGCTTAGCATTTGGCGTCACTGTGCAGTATGATAATGACTATCGATTTTTCCAAACCTATCGCAGATTTAAGCTTAGCTGTAGGTGATGTTGCGCGAGCATGGTATATCGACGCTCCGCATTTTACACCGGTGGTATTAGGGGAATGGACCGGTAGTGTTGCGAAAGGTGGAAGTGTCAATTTTTTCAATGTTCAGTTCAATCCTCATGCCCACGGAACACATACGGAGACTGCAGGGCATATCACTGAAAAACGCCACAGCATCAACACGCATTTTCGCGATTTCATGACGAAATCCCTCGTGCTTACGCTTAAGCCTCAAGAAGGTCGAATTCGATTTGAAGAGTTTCATGCGGTTTGGTCTCAGGCCGAAGCAAAGGGATGGACCTTTGCCGTAAAATCCGTGATATTCAGAACGAATGAAGGCGATGATCTAAAGGTAAAAAGGTTTAGTGGGACCAACTGGCCTTATCTCGAAGCGGGCATTGGAAGTTTTCTTCGGGAGCAAGAGGTTGATCATTTAATCATTGATCAACCCAGTGTAGACCAAGAGGAAGATGGCGGAGCACTTGCCTGTCATCATGCCTTTTGGGGACCGAAACCGGAAGAGTCACTTCACCGCACCATTACTGAGCTTGCACATGTTCCAACGGCCGTAGCCGATGGTCCATATGCATTATTGCTTCAGGTCGCACCGATCGAAAACGATGCCGCACCTTCCCGCCCATTACTCTACAGTTTAGGCTAGCCTTTCTTCACTTTTCTATTGCGTGCATCAACAGCCGCCAGTGTCGCCATGTTAACAATCTCGCGCACTGATGCGCCCAATTGCAGTACATGTGCACTGCGCTTTGTACCGATCAACATTGGACCGATGGCCTCAGCCGCACCAAAGCTCTGAAGCATTTTATAAGTAATGTTTCCTGCAGCAAGGTTTGGGAAAATAAACACATTCGCTTGGTGTCCTACCAAATCTGAAAATGGGAAACTTTCTTTCAATAATTCCGGCTCTAACGCAAAATTTGCTTGCATTTCACCATCTACAATCAAATCGGGATGTTCTTTACGAAGAATGGCACTCGCCTGAGCCATTTTACGCGCATCCGGCCCGTTTGAAGAACCAAAGTTGGAATAACTCAACAAGGCTACTTTTGGGGTGATGTTCGTCCGTTTAACCGTATCCGCAACATTCAACACCATTTGTACCAGATCTTCTACAGTGGGATCAAGGTTGATCGTCGTATCGGCGAAGAACATAGGACCGCGTTTACTCAACAGGATGTACATCCCTGCTGCTTTACGCATTCCTTCTTCCATACCAATAAGTCGAAGAATAGGACGGAGGGCTGTAGGGTATTTAACGGTTAATCCACTGATTAACGCATCCGCTCCACCATCGCGCAACATCATGTTTCCATAGTATTCACGCGATTTGATTTTTGATCGGCATTCGCCCATGGTCCATCCTCTACGCTTTCTAAATTCATACATCTGCGCTGCATAAGCCTCACGGCCATCGCGATCTGCCATGATATCTATGAATTCCGCCTCGTGAAGTTCCAGCTGATATTCCTCAATAATGGCTTCCATCTTTTCTTTGGATCCCAATAGAATAGGCTTTGCGACGCCATTACTTATCAAAATCTCTGCTGCCTTCAATATGCGGTAGTTGTCCCCTTCCGTAAATACAATGCGCTGCGGATGCCTGCGTGCATTTTCATTCAATAAGCGAATGAACTTATCGTCGCGACCCAATCGGTCACTTAACTCGCGGCTGTACGATTTCCAGTTCGTGATGGGCGCTTTGGCTACACCACTTTCCATCGCTGCGCGTGCAACTGCGGGAGCGACCGTTGTAATTAAGCGTGGATCAAAAGGCTTCGGAATAATGTAGGTATGACCAAAGGTCAAATTACTTTCTGCGTAGGCAAGATTTACAATTTCCGGAACGGGCTCTTTTGCAAGTTCTGCAATGGCCCGAACAGCGGCCAACTTCATTTCCTCGTTGATCTTTGTTGCACGAACATCCAGGGCCCCTCGGAATATGAATGGGAAACCCAATACATTATTCACTTGGTTAGGATTATCACTGCGGCCAGTAGCCATAATAATGTCCTCACGAGCATCCAGTGCATCTTCATACGTAATCTCAGGATCTGGATTTGCTAATGCGAAAACGATGGGATTCGACGCCATGCTTTTGACCATGGCTTTTGATACAACCCCACCCTTTGAAAGTCCCACGAAAACATCCGCACCTTTCATTAAATCTGCCAAATGTGCTTCCTTATGATTCTTGGCAAAGAGTTCTTTTTCCGGAGTCAATTCATCGCGAGATGTAATGATGAGACCTTTGGAATCACACATAAACAAGTGCTCCTGCTTCACCCCTAAAGCGAGGTACAGCTTCGCACAAGAAATAGCTGAAGCCCCAGCGCCATTAAAAACCACCTTAACTTCCTCTATCTTCTTCTCTGAGATCTCTAACGCATTTAGAAGTGCTGCCGCGGTGATAATGGCAGTACCGTGCTGATCATCGTGCATGATAGGAATGTCCAGTTCTTCTTTGAGGCGTTGCTCAATGTAGAAACAGTCCGGCGCTTTAATATCCTCGAGGTTGATCCCACCAAAAGTGGGCGCAACCGCCTTTACCGTTTCTATGAATTTATCTGGGTCGTTTGCATCTAATTCAAGGTCAAAGACATCTATATCTGCGAAAATTTTGAACAGCACACCCTTTCCTTCCATAACAGGCTTTGATGCCTCTGGCCCAATATCTCCCAGGCCTAAAACGGCCGTACCGTTGGTAATTACGGCAACTAAATTCCCCTTCGCGGTATACTTGTAAACGTCCTCAGGATTTGCTGCAATTTCTAAACACGGATCTGCAACACCTGGCGAATACGCAATACTTAGGTCGCGTTGTGAATTTGAAGGTTTCGTAGGAACTACCTCAATTTTACCCGGTTTGGGCATTTGATGGTAGTGAAGGCTGTCCTTCTTTTTAATAGGTCTTTGACTCATAATGAGTGAAAATTAGTATAAAAAGGTGTTGAACGGGAACCTTGTAGAGTGGATTTCTGCCGCCACACGGTACAAAGTTCTTCTTAGTTCATCAATATTATTTTTGTCTTGGGCACTGATAAAGACGGCACGTTCACCCACTTTATTCATCCAAGTGCGCTTCCATTGTGCTAAATCGTAGTTTTCTTCTGTAAGCTCCAAATCAAATTCATCCGGTTCATCGTAAGTAAAGGCATCGATCTTATTGAAGACCATAATGCACGGCTTATCCATACTTTCAATTTCCTGAAGAATGATGTTCACACTTTCAATGTGGTCCATAAAGCTTGGATGGCTAATGTCCACGACATGAAGCAATACATCGGCTTCTCGAACTTCATCGAGGGTCGATTTAAAACTCTCGACCAATTGGGTCGGAAGTTTACGGATAAAACCTACCGTATCCGTGAGCAATAGCGGTAAGTTATCTATGTTAATCTTGCGAACAGTGGTGTCGAGTGTAGCAAAAAGTTTGTTTTCCGCCAACACGTCCGTCTTACAAAGTAGGTTGAGCAAGGTGCTTTTGCCAACGTTGGTATAGCCCACTAAAGCCACACGAACCACTTTTCCGCGGTTCCCGCGCTGCGTGCTCATCTGGACATCAATCTTCGCCAATTTCTTCTTGAGCAAAGAAATTTTTTCCTGAATGATTCGGCGGTCAGTTTCAATCTGAGTTTCCCCAGGACCGCGCATACCAATGCCCCCTTTTTGCCGCTCAAGGTGCGTCCACATTCGCGTCAAACGTGGAAGTAAGTATTGGTATTGGGCCAATTCTACTTGGGTTCTCGCATAAGATGTCTGCGCACGCGCCGCAAAAATATCTAAGATGAGATTTGTTCTATCCATCACCTTGACTTCCATCAATGCTTCAATATTCTTGAGCTGCGAAGGAGTGAGTTCATCATCAAAAACGATCATGTCGATGTTCTCTGCTTGAACAAAACCTTTGATATCTTCCATTTTCCCAGAACCTAGAAAGGTTCTAGAATTGGCTTGGGTAAGCTTTTGAGTGAACATGTGTACGGTATCCGCTCCAGCGGTATCCGCCAAAAAGCGCAGCTCTTCGAGATACTCTCGAGACTTCTCTTCGTCTTGATCGCGGTTGATAATACCAATAAGAATACAACGCTCTCGTTCGAGCGTATTCTTTTTCTTAAGCTCAATCATAAAGTAGTGCTGCCTTTAGGCGCCTTGAAGGAATTCTGCCCAAGGCATACGTAGGGCAATTAAGAATACTCCTATACCAAACCAAACCACTACAGATTTAGCTTTAGTAGAATCCGTTTCAGCGCGTTTTGACTTTGCATTGCCAATAGTGATCAGTACCGCCGCCAAGAGCATGGTTATTGGGTGTTCTACATATTTGAATCGAAGTCCTGCATCCCCCATAAGCGTTCCCATATCCGCGAACATATCTAGGTTGAAACCAAACAACATGATCAATCCTATAGTGATCTGCAGGTGTGTAAGCAGCACTGCAATTTTGTTTTGACGTGCCAATTTATCCGTAAACGGGTTGTCCGATTTCCAAACTAAAAAGTTCTGAACCAAAACCACCAACATCAACAATAAGTAGACAAATGGCAGCCAATGATGCAAGTGTAGTAATCCTGTGTACATCTATTCGTATTTTTCACAAAGTTACGAATCCTCACGAAGCACTACTCCACTGTGAAAAAATTCATTTTATCCACACTTATCCTTGTATTCGCCGTTCTTGTTGGTCTCATGCCAATAATCGGATTAAAGTCTATTCAATCGGATTACGTAGTACCTACAGAAGCCGTCGTATTTCCACCTCTTCGTGGTTCAGTAGACCGATTAGCAAGCAGTATACCATTTGAAACCATTAGTCAAGATCCTCGAATGCTGGATACGGCTACTTTTGATGCCTTTGGACAATTCCTTAGGGCTTCCTACCCAAGCGTTTTCAATACCCTCGAAGTGGATACCTTCGGTACTCATACCTATTTCTTGCATTGGCCCGGCACCGCAACGGCAACTAAAAACTACCTCTTTATCGCGCACCAAGATGTGGTGCCTGTAGATCAGAAAAGTATTGCTGAATGGTCAGCAGCTCCATTTTCCGGTGCATTTGTAGCCGACTCCACAGGCGGCGTCGAAGGATGGATTTACGGAAGAGGTACGCTTGATGATAAAAGCGCTTTAATTGCTTTGATGGAAACCCTAGAGTCCCTCTCCTATTCCGGATATCAACCCAAAGAACACCTGTATTTCTGCTTTGGACAGGATGAAGAGATTGGCGGTAAGGCCGGAGCAGCACTTGTGGCTGAACATTGCCGAGAAGCGGGACTGAACTTTGATGCCATTTTAGACGAAGGCGGCATCATCTCTACCGGCAGTATACCCGGCTTGGAAACCACACCAGTCGCACTTATTGGAACTGCGGAGAAAGGCTACTTGAGCGTAGAAGTCACTTTTAACTTAGCAGGAGGACACAGCAGTATGCCGAATGAAGAAACCGCCATTTCAAGAGCGGCAGGATTTATCGAAGCGCTGAACGAAGGTCTTTTTCAACCCGAGTTTTCGGCTCCATTAGAAGGCTTCATAACGCACCTTGCACCTGAGATGCCATGGTCTCTAAAAACTGTTTTTGCCAACCGATTTCTGACTGAGCCACTACTCCTAAACCTCTACCAAAAAAGCCATACCGGTAGAGCTTTGACGAACAACACCGCGGTTGCAACAATGATTTCTTCGGGCATTAAAGATAATGTAGTGCCCGCGAGCGCCCGTGTAGTATGCAACAGTCGAATCTTACCCGGCACTACTCCCGAAGACGTTATCGAACGCTATGCGGCGCTCGCGGCAAGATTCGGAGGCACAGCTGCTCCTTATCATACGATTGGCAGTGGAGCCAGCCCAACTTCTTCGACGGAGCATGTGGATTTTGTGAAGATTGGTCAGGCAGTTAAGCAGGTTTTTCCCGAAGCCTTGGTCAGCCCATATTTAACCATAGGCGGTACGGACAGTAAAAACTTTGAAGGACTTGCTGAAAACACCTACAGATTCTTACCAATCGTTTTAAATGCCGAAGAGGTCGGTGGAATCCATGGGACCAATGAACGCATTTCCACCAATGGATTTAATAAGATGGTCGATTTCTACCATGTGGTGGTGCAATTATGGAGCGCGGGGAAATTTCCTCAGTAAGGGCATAAAAAAAACCCCCCGGCGCAAAGCGCCGGGGGGTTTTTAATAGAGCGGCTGACCGCTTATTGAATAGCTATATTGAAGTCCACAATCGCTCCTTCTTCATTGCGAAAGAAATCAGCAACAGCGTTAAATCGAGTGCCTTCTTTTAGAGATACTTCTCCATCTGCATGGAACATCATACCGTCAAATCCACCTTCAATTCCAGTAAAAGTTGCTTGAAATGAACCGTCTTCAGAAGAAAGGTTAATGACTGCTTCCGTTAGACGATCCCCGTCAATAGAAATGGCCAAGTCAGCTTGTGCTACTCCAGCATAAACAGTACCGTGAACGTTTGCATCCACACCTTTCATTACTAACTTCATTTTTTCCTGACGAAGTTCCATAGGCGCTGCTGATGCAACTTCATTGTGTGTATCGTGTCCATCACCTAAGATCGGAGCAATCACAAGACCCACCAAACAAGTCAATTTAATCAAGATGTTCATCGATGGACCCGAAGTATCTTTAAAAGGATCACCTACTGTATCACCTGTTACCGCAGCTTTGTGCGCTTCAGAGCCTTTATACGTCATTTCGCCGTCAATCATGACACCAGCCTCGAAAGACTTCTTAGCATTGTCCCATGCACCACCGGCGTTGTTTTGGAAGATTGCCCAAAGTACACCTGATACAGCAACTCCGGCCATGTATCCACCAAGCATCTCTGCTGCCTCTTGACCAGTATAACCAAAAGCCATTGGCAAGAATGCTACCACTAACGGGAAGATGATTGTCATTGCACCTGGCAACATCATTTCTTTCAAAGAAGCTTCCGTTGAAATTGCAACACATTTGTCGTATTCTGGCTCCGCCTTGTACTCCATGATACCTGGAATCTCTTTAAACTGACGACGTACTTCTTTTACCATTTCCATGGCGGCTTTACCTACTGCGTTCATTGCCAATGCAGAGAACACTACCGGTACCATACCCCCTACGAATAGCATCGCAAGTACTGGAGCTTTAAAGATGTTGATACCGTCAATACCGGTGAAGGTTACGAAGGCAGCAAACAATGCTAAGGCCGTCAATGCTGCAGAAGCAATGGCAAATCCTTTACCGATCGCTGCAGTAGTATTTCCTACAGAATCCAAAATATCGGTACGCTCACGAACCTCATCAGGAAGTTCACTCATCTCAGCGATACCACCTGCGTTATCCGCGATAGGACCAAAGGCATCAATGGCCAACTGCATAGCTGTAGTTGCCATCATTGCTGAAGCAGCAATAGCGACACCATAGAAACCTGCAAAAGCATACGAAGACCAGATCGCCGCAGCGAAAAGAAGGATAGGTGCAAAGGTTGAAATCATACCTACGCCTAAACCTGCGATAATGTTTGTCGCAGCACCAGTCGCTGATTTTTGAACGATATCTAAAATTGGTTTTTTACCCAATCCTGTGTAGTACTCAGTGAAGTAAGAGATTAACGCACCTACTACCAAACCTACGATCACAGCCCCGAATATTGCGTTGCGTGTAACCTCTTTGAAACCTTCGCCGAAGAATTTCATGCTTAACGTTTCCGGTAACAACATTTGAATAAGAACGTAAGATCCTATACCCGTCAGAATTATTGAAACCCAGTTACCCATATTCAATGCACGCTGTACTTCAGGCTCTTTGGCACTGTTGTCTTTTATGCGAATGAAGAATGTACCAATGATGGAGAAGATAATCCCAACACCAGCAATCATCATAGGAAGCATGATAGGACCGTGGTTGTCTAGGAAGTTACCAGTGCTGATCAAATTATCATTGATCACATAGTTACCTAAAACCATTGACGCAAGAACGGTTGCTACGTATGAACCAAACAAATCGGCACCCATACCGGCAACATCACCTACGTTATCACCAACGTTATCTGCAATAGTTGCAGGGTTACGTGGATCATCCTCAGGAATACCCGCTTCTACTTTACCTACAAGATCAGCACCTACATCGGCAGCTTTCGTGTAGATACCACCACCTACACGTGCAAATAGAGCAATAGATTCAGCACCTAGTGAGAAACCAGCAAGTGCTTCAAGAACAACGGTCATCTCGTTGTAGAACGTGTCCTCACCAGTTATGAACCAGTTTGTTAAGATCATAAATAAGATGCCTAAACCGAAAACGGCTAGACCGGCAACACCCAATCCCATAACAGTACCACCGCGGAAAGAAACTTTCAACGCTTGTGGTAATGAGGTACGAGCGGCCTCCGTAGTTCTTACGTTAGAATCCGTTGCAATACGCATACCGATATTCCCCGCTACTGCAGAGAATACAGCACCAATAACGAATGCTACGACGATGAACCAGTGTGTCGTTTCAACAACTGAAGAAACAATTCCGAGCAGAATACCTGCTACTACTACGAAGATTCCCAAAATGCGGTATTCCGCGTTCAAGAATGCCAAAGCGCCTTCTTTAATGTAGGCTGCCAACTTTGTCATTTTTTCAGAGCCTGAATCTTGCTTTATCACCCAATTGCGTAAAACGAGCATGTAGATTAGACCAACGATACCGAATATAGGTATCAATAAAAGCATATTTTCCATTGTATTATGGTTTGATTTAAATAATCAGCCCCTCCCGTATTACGGAAAGGGCTGCAAATATAAGTCTTAGAGTCGTTCGTTCGAACCTCTAAATAAATCGTGTTCGTTATTTAACGTACATCACAGATTTTACGGCGTCAATCACCTGTCCAACTTGCGGTAAAAACGCCTCAAGCAGTGTTGGCGAATACGGTGCAGGAGTATCTGTTGTAGTGATACGCTTCACTGGGGCATCAAGGTAATCAAAGGCTTCCGATTGTACTTTATAGGTAATCTCTGTCGCAATGGAACCCAAAGGCCAAGCTTCTTCAAGACAAACCAAACGGTTGGTTTTCTTAACGCTTTCAATAACCGTGTCGTAGTCGATTGGACGAACTGTACGTAAGTCGATTATCTCACAAGAAATACCTTCTTTGGCAAGTATATCGGCTGCTTCGTAAGCCACCTTAATGATTTTACCAAAACTTACGATCGTCACATCTGTTCCCTTACGCTTGATATCTGCTACACCGATAGGAAGGATGTATTCTCCTTCTGGCACTTCACCTTTATCTCCGTACATCTGCTCACTCTCCATGAAAATTACTGGATCATTGTCGCGGATAGCACTCTTTAACAATCCTTTACAATCGTAAGGATTGGATGGAACCACTACTTTCAAACCTGGACAGTTCGCATACCAACTTTCGAAGGCTTGCGAATGCGTCGCTGCCAACTGGCCCGCAGAAGCAGTAGGACCACGGAAAACGATTGGAACATTGATCTGACCACCGGACATCTGCTTCATTTTCGCAGCGTTGTTGATGATCTGATCGATCGCAACCATGGAGAAGTTAAACGTCATAAATTCCACGATAGGACGCAATCCGTTCATTGCTGCACCCACAGAAATTCCTGCAAAACCTAATTCTGCGATAGGAGTATCTAAAACACGCTTTGGACCAAATTCGTCCAACATGCCTTTAGATGCTTTGTAGGCACCGTTGTACTCCGCAACTTCTTCGCCCATCAAATAGATGTTTTCATCGCGGCGCATTTCTTCGGTCATGGCCTCACAAACGGCCTCTCTAAACTGAATTGTCTTCATAAATCTTGATGTAGTAGGCGGCAAATATAAGGTGCAAAGAGGACCTAGCGAACCGTTTCCTAGCTTGGAGATTCAATTTTTTGGAGGTTCCTTACGCATTCCTTAAAAATTGGACCAATTATTAAAAAACAAACGGGCTTTTTCGCCCACCGGTTAAAGATTAGATAAAAGCGTAAATCGGACCACTTTTCTTTGGAATTATTATGCATGCATAGTAAATTTAGGGTCAATTATTTAAGGAAATCCTATATGAACCTATTAGTTTGTATTAGTCATGTGCCCGACACCACTGCGAAAATCAATTTTGATGCGGCAGGAACAGCACTAGATGCCACCGGGGTCCAGTTCGTCATTAATCCCTATGACGAATTCAGCTTGACCAAGGCTTTGCACTTGAAAGAGGCACACGGCGGCACCATCACTGTACTGAATGTCGGCGGACCAGAAACTGAACCAACCCTTAGAAAAGCACTTGCCATAGGTGCAGATCAAGCCATACGTATTAACGCCACCCCTACGGACGCTATCACAGTAGCTAAAGAACTCAAGAACCACATTGCGGCGAATGCGTATGATTTGATTTTATGCGGGCAAGAAAGTATTGACTACAACGGACAACAAGTACCTGCGATGCTCGCGGCCTTGTTGAACCTAGCGTTTGTCAATGCTTGCGTAGATCTGACCATTGATGGCTCATCGGCAACTGCAACTGGAGAAATTGATGGTGGACATGCAACGTATGCTGGCACCCTACCAATGGTTATTGGCGGTAAAAAAGGATTGGTAGAAGAAAAAGACCTCCGTATTCCTAACATGCGCGGCATTATGACGGCTCGTTCAAAACCGCTGCAGGTTTTGGAAGCCGGGGAAAATGATGCAGCAACACGAGCGGCGAAGTTTGTAAAGCCTGCTGCTAAATCTGCGGTGAAATTGGTCGACAGCGTCGACGAATTGGTCCATTTATTACATAACGAGGCGAAAGCCATTTAATTCCGGGTCTTATGTCAATTGTTGTATTTGTAGAAGATTGGAATAACCAATTCAAAAAAGCTTCATTCGAAGCCGTTTCGTATGCGAAATCGTGGGCTGAACTCGCGGGGACTACAGTCACGGCAGTCACCAGCAGTGGTGCAACGGATCCAGCAGCTTTAGCCACCTATGGAGCCGACCGCATTGTAACTACCCAACTTGCCGCAACGCCCTACGGTATAGCGCAACAATTAGCAGCCATGGCTGAAGGCGCTACCGGTATGGTTATCGCTGGGACGAGCCTAGGCCGTTCTGTCGCTCCCGCGCTTGCGGCATTAGCTAATGGCGCGTTAAGCACCAATAGCACTAGTGTGCCAAGCGCCTTAGCCCCTGTGACTCTTATTCGTGGTGCGTTCAGTTCAAAGGGCATTGAGACCATTGAACTCACAGGAGGCCTACCTATAGTTTCCTTTGTACCCAACAGCGTCGGCATTCAGGAGCGCGCGGGTGCAGGTACTCTAGAGCCCATGGATACCACAGGAACTGATTTGTTGCAGGTTATAGAAAAAACCATCGCCTCTGGTAAAGTCGCCCTGCCTGAAGCAGAGGTAGTTGTCAGTGCCGGCCGAGGTCTCAAAGGACCTGAAAACTGGGTGATGATAGAAGAACTCGCTTCCATATTAGGAGCAGCGACAGCTTGTTCAAAACCCGTTAGTGATATTGGATGGAGACCACATAGTGAACACGTGGGCCAAACCGGTATTCAAGTCAACCCGAATCTGTATATTGCGATAGGAATTTCTGGCGCCATCCAGCACCTTGCTGGGGTCAGTGCATCAAAGACCATTGTCGTAGTAAACACAGACGCTGAAGCCCCATTTTTTAAGGCTGCAGACTACGGTATTGTAGGTGATGCATTTGAAGTCGTTCCCCAATTGGTGAACGCAATGCGCGCCTTCAAGGCCGGACAATAAATGCAACACATAGAACTCACTGTCAAAGGATTATCCTACAGTCAAGGTAAATCAGGAGCTTACGCACTCATTCTAGCCGAAATAGGTGAAGGAGGTCGTAAGCTTCCTGTCGTTATAGGCGGAGCTGAAGCTCAAAGCATTGCCGTGGCAATGGAAAAGTCCGTGGCACCGCCGCGCCCGTTAACACACGACACGTGGAAAAACATGCTCGATGAACTGGGCGTTACCTTAGAAAAGATTGTCATCCACAGATTGGTGAATGGCGTGTTTTATGCAAGCCTCTATACATTTGACGCCGCCGGTGGAGCACATGTTTTTGATTCTCGTCCTTCTGACGCTGTGGCCTTAGCCGTTCGTTTTGAATGTTCCATTTTTGCCACTCCAGAAATTATGGAGCACGCCGGCATTACGGAAAAAGAAGAGTCAAAAGCAGATGCTCGTGCTTTGGAAGAGGATGAGCTCGAGGATGATTTTGATCAGCCTGAAGTTGCACAAGAAGAAACGCGAGAAGATTTAGAACTACGGCTTTCAGAAGCAGTAGAAAACGAAGATTACGAATTGGCCGCGCGCTTGCGCGATAAGTTGGACAACCTATGATGATTCTTAGAAGTTTATTGGGAATCGCAGTACTTACTGCGGTTTTATGGCTGTTCAGTTCGAACAAGCGTAAGGTCAATTGGACCATGGTCGGGAAAGGACTACTCCTGCAATTTGTGTTGGCCTTAGCCGTTCTAAAAGTACCTGGTGTTTCATGGGCTTTTGAAAAATTCAGTCTCGTCGCGGTCACCTTGCTCGATTTCACCCGTGAAGGCTCTACCTTCCTCTTTGGTTCCCTCATCACAGAAACCGACAACTTTGGTTACCTCTTTGCCTTTCAGGTACTTCCCACAGTCATCTTTTTCTCAGCCGTTACCTCATTGCTCTATTACTACGGCATTCTTCAGCGCGTGGTTAAAGCAATGGCCTGGGTCATGCAAAAAACGCTAAAACTCTCTGGTGCAGAATCGTTAGCCGCCGCAGGGAACATTTTTATTGGCCAGACAGAGGCACCGTTGTTGGTGAAGCCTTATATCGCTGGAATGAGCCGTTCGGAATTACTCAGTTTAATGAGTGGAGGTATGGCGACTATAGCAGGAGGAGTATTAGCGGCTTACATTGGTTACCTAGGTGGAGATACCCAAGAGGGCCAATTATTTTTTGCCAAACACCTGCTTACCGCCTCCGTCCTCAGCGCACCCGCCGCACTTATCAGCGCAAAAATTCTACTCCCGGAAACCGAAGATGTTATTGAAGTAGCTGAAATCAGTTCAGCAGATATGGGTTCTAACGCCCTCGATGCCATTTCCAATGGTACCACTGAAGGAGTAAAATTAGCTGTCAATGTGGGAGCCATGTTGCTCGTATTTACGGCAATTGTTTATGGGGCCAATTACATTTTTGTTGAAGGTGTGGGCTCATGGACTGGTCTCAATGCATGGGCCACAGAAGTCACCAACGGTCGATACGATTCATTCTCTCTTCAATTTATCATGGGCGCACTTTTAAGCCCAATTGCATGGATTCTAGGTGTACCCCCTGCAGATCTCATGCTCGTAGGACAGCTATTGGGAGAAAAAACCATTCTAAACGAATTTTATGCCTATGTCAGTTTAACTGAAATGAAGAACGCAGGACTCTTCACTTCAGAACGCAGTGTCATCCTTTCGACTTATATGCTTTGTGGTTTTGCTAACATCGCAAGCATTGGAATACAGATTGGAGGTATTGGCGTTTTAGCCCCGAGCCGTAGGAAAGATCTAAGTGAGTTGAGTATTAAAGCGCTTATCGCCGGAACGGTGGCTTCTTTATATACTGCCGCCATTGTTGGACTAATGATTTAAGCCCTATGGAAAACACCATCGATAAAATCATCCTTGGTGTGGATCCAGGCACCGTAGTCATGGGGTACAGTGTTGTGCACATAAAAAAAGGTAAAGTGCATCCCGTGTTGATGGATATTATCAAGCTCAATACGAAATTGGACCACTACACGCGCCTTGCGAAAATATTTGATGAACTAAGCGCTGTTGTAGACCAGCACAAGCCTGATGAAATGGCTTTAGAAGCGCCCTTCTTCGGTAAAAATGTGCAGTCCATGTTAAAATTAGGCCGTGCTCAAGGTGTATGTATGGCTACTGCATTGTCTAAGAAGATTCCCGTTTTTGAATACAGTCCTAGACTCGTGAAACAAAGTATTGTGGGTAATGGTAATGCCAGTAAAGAGCAAGTGAGCGGTATGCTTCAGGCCATGTACCCGGGTGTAGAACACAATTATTTAGATGCTTCCGATGCACTTGCCGTAGCCGTTTGTCATCACAGCCAAACTTCAGGAATTAGCGCTCCAAAACACGGCAGTGGCGCAACAAAGTCTAAATCTAAAAAGGCGCAGAGCAGCAGCTGGGACCAATTTATTCAACAGCATCCAGAGCGACTGAAATAGCGCTTCGTATAGACTCCATCTCCTCCGGGCTTAATTGCAACGGCGTATTGGCAAAACTTAATTCTTGTTCGGTGTCTATAGGAACCAAGTGCAAATGAGCATGAGGAACTTCCATTCCTAATACCATCGAACCTATTCGCTTACAGGGAATGCTTTTTTTCAAAGCACGCGCTACTTGACGAGAGAATTCCATGAGACTACCGTAGGCTTCTGCAGGCAACTCATACAGTTCATCTACCTCCAACTTAGGTACACATAAGACGTGACCACGCTTTAAGGGACGTATATCAAGAAAAGCTATGTTTGAAGCATCTTCTCCCACTTTATAGCAAGGTATTTCACCGTTGATGATCTTAGTAAAGATACTTCCCATTGAAAAGGTGATTAGGCCGAGGTAATCTCCAGTATTTCAAAACTCATAACGCCACGAGGCACTTGAATTTCAGCAATCTCGCCTATTTTTTTTCCTAACAGACCTTTTCCAATAGGGCTGGAAACAGAAATCTTATTCTGCTTGATGTCGGCTTCTTTTTCAGCAACTAGGCTGTACACCATAGTGGCGCCGTTCGTGACATTTTTCAATTTCACCTTTGTCAATACCCCAACCTTTGAGAGGTCAATATTCGCAGTATCTAGAACTCGAGCACCCGCAAGCGTATCTTCAAGCTTTGAGATTTTCATCTCAAGCATACCTTGTGCCTCTTTGGCTGCATCGTATTCAGCATTTTCACTCAAATCGCCCTTATCTCTAGCTTCTCCTATTTGCTGAGAGATTTTAGGACGCTCCACATTTTTCATGTGTTCCAATTCTGCCTTGAGCTTCTTAAGCCCTTCCGCTGTATAATAACTTACTGATGACATGGCTAATGGTATTACTAAAAAAGAGGCCATAACGGCCTCTCTTGTAGGTACAAAGTTAGTTCTTTATCTATTACAAGTTGATGCGCACACCAATAGAGTGAATGCCTCCAAATGCCGATGTCGTACCACGGTACGAATAATCAATGGCAAAACTACCTTCATCACTTGTGGGGACATTAAAACTAAATCCACCGCAAATTCCTGAAATAGCACTCGTTCCTAGATCGTCCGCACGGTTATCGAAGGCCTTGTAGCCTACGCGTACTTGGAATAAATCCTTTAAGCTGTATTGCACTCCGGCATGATAGGTATCCTTCTCAAAGGAATTTGAGCTAAAGTTCAACGCTCCCGTTACTTTGCCATTGGCTAAAAACCAATCGTATGACCCACCAATACTCAATTGAGTAGGTAGCTCAAACTTTGCGGAACGACTTTCAAACGTCTGAGAGTATGCTACACCATAGGTTGGTACGGGCAAGGTTATACCCAATCCATCGCCTTGGTAGGTGATACTAGGTCCAACGTTTTTCAAGGTAATTCCAAATTTGAATCGGTCTTCCTCCCCTGTACGGTACTGCACACCTGCGTCAAAACAAACACCATTGGTATTGAGATTAGAAATAGAACTGCTGTAAAGTTTAACGTTCACCCCTCCATAAATATTCTCAGTAAATTTCTGAGCATATCCCATGTTGATGATCAAACTCTGCGGACTAATTGTCGCTCCCGTTCCTTCCGGCTGGTCTTCCGTAGTTACTTCCCACTGGCCATAGTCAAAAGCGGATAAGCCCAAGCTAAGTACACCTACGTCACTTACGCGCTGGATGAGCGTAGCACCGTTCATGTTAATGCCTGCACCAACCAACCATTGGGTGTTGTTGAACGTTACTTGCGTGTTCAGATCTGTTGCCGCTATACCTGCAATATTCAAAAAGGTTGCGTCCATTCCAGTAGCACCTGCTACGTTCACTGAGCCCCACCCTGCCGAGCGTGCAAACGGATTAATCAATAATTCTCCCGCACCGGCAGAACCTGCACGTTGTGGATTACCTGCATTCACTGTACCCATTACGGCTACAGAAAGAAAAGCTGCGATATAAGATTTAAATTTCATAGGTCTTTTTCGCTTAGAATGAGTTCAAATCGACCGGACGTAACGCACCGAACCATTTCACAATTTTTTCACCGAGCTCACCTGCATCGACGTGAATGATATAAACACCAGATGCTATAGGCACACTGTAGGTGTTTTTCATATCCCATTCCACATAGGTCATGCTATTGTCTTTACGGATCTGACGAATCATGGTACCGTTTGGCGTAAAGATGCTAATGGTACACGTTTCCGGAAGATTCGTAATCTTAACTATATTATCTAACTGAGAGGATTCATACGTACTAAAGCCGTAGTATGGATTAGGTACGACACGAATGGTCTCCATTGCAGTCTTACCAATGGTATCCTGATACGTTCTCGTCGCTATATTCGACGTATTGAAAAGGAATTGCGGATTACCATCGTTTGGAGCATCTGCCAATTCTCTATTTGCGTACGCTGTATTCATTCGAATACGGATTCGCGTTTGAGTTGGCAGCTCCGTATATGGATCGAAATCCATTCCACGACGTAAAGTAGGCATACCGATCCAACGACAAGCTCTCCAGAAGTTTGCTTTAGCTATGTTTCCTAACCCCCCCGTTTTGACGAGATCTGCCATCAAATCTTTAAGCGGCCAATCATTTGGATTAGCACCTTGGTATTCTAGATCCGTTGTAGACCCACCTATTTTATCTTCATCCGCGAAGACGTAGATCACATGCTGACCACCAAAGACATAACCGCCATTTACTGTATTTCCAGGTGGCAAGAATTCTCTGTCCGTTGGATTCCACAACATATCATTACCGTTTTCACCTGGCAACCACGAGTTCTCACCAAAGGCCATGTTCAAGCGCTTACCTGTCTCAATATCTATAGCATATCCCGGGAAATAAGACCAACCGGGCTCTAGACCTGGTGCTCTTTTCAATACCCCATTTTCTAGAGTCCAAGAAGTATCTTGACGCTGGGTCAATTTCTTATCGCCATGTTCGCTCAATGCTGCATCTTCAGCCATTTCAAATACTGGAACACGGGTCCATTTACTGACATCTGTTGTAAATACAATATCTACAGAATGCAGATCAGAAGCATCATTTAAATTCCTACCGATACTCTGGGCAGGACCCATACCGTAGTTATTGAAACCATTTACAGTAGAACGGTTGTTTGCCGATGCATACATATACGGTCCCCAAGTTCCATCTACGATATTCTCAAAATAGCCTTTTGCATCACCATCTTGATCTGGATATAATGTTGCAGGCTCTTCTGTTGGGAAACTGTTCGTACCCGCGAGAATCCAGTTGTATGGAGTATAGCTCTTATCATCAGCAATACCTGACCACCATTCTTTTGATGGATCCTCATAGATGATTTCAGAGAAGATAACACCGTTATCATACGTTCCTTCGTCGTCACCTCCCGGTGCTGGTGCCTGTTGCATTGCAACCGATAAGCCCAATTCAGGAATAATTTGCTCATTGTAGAAAGATATGGTCGTATCCGCAGTTGCTATCACTGCACCACTTCCATCTGTGATTTCCCACTGCGCATTTCCACTAGATCCATCAAGAGTCAGGGTATATTCTCCATTCTTCACTTCCAACGGATCAACCACTTTTATAGCTACTGGTCCTAAACCGCCCATGTAGGTAGGTTGGCCCGAGCCGTTGCCGTCCATGATGTCTTTTACTTCTGTTAAGGTCAGTTCTAACTCACCTCCGCCGTTACCCACACCATCCAATCGTGTGATTTCCGGACCATCACCGTACTGCGCAACCTGAATAGTACCGCCCTTTTCTGAATCAATCTGATGTGGAATAGCCGTATAGGTCTTAATGTTACGACGACCCGCTAAGAATGGTATTTTTTGACCACCCGGAGCAATAGTAGGGTTGAACACTTCATATTGGTTTTGACCGTATGCAATGATCGTGAAGTAGTATTCCTTGTGGTTGATCAACGAACGATCTCCTGTAGCAAAGACATCTTCACGCACTTGGAACGATGTAAATACCCCGCTGTTATTCGTAGTTAGCGTCATGTCTTGTGGCACAAGGGCATTCAAATCTGGATCTACCTCCCAATTGATCAACTGGGTGATCCCATTTTTGACATCACACTGCGCTACCAAACGACTTTGTGTTGGATCGTAAATATCTGAAATACTTACATCGCTGTTCGATAATTGGAATATCTGGAACCCTTCAAATTTATAGTCGAAATAATCTGGGTTTACATTTAAAATAGAGTCACGATCGTCCGGACTAACAGTAATAAGCGGATCACGCTCACGGTAGCTGAATGCTTCATTATTACTACCCGGTCCGTACGTTAACTTCAAAATAAGTTCACGGTCCAATTCCTGAATTTCAACATCCGGAGCATCCGGACCATTCAATACTTGGAAACAGTTATCAAAAAGTTTCTGCGCTTTATCATCAGCAATAATTACCTTCTCTACAGAAGCGAACAAATCATTATTAATAAGATCACGCTCCCAAACTACTCCAGTCGTTACAAAGTTTAATGCACCCGGTGCCAATGAGAATGGACCTGCACTGTGCAATCCGCGCTTATCCTCTTTGTTGGCTGGACTTTCCCACCAGTTGACCGGTGCATATGGAGGATATGCTCCCGTAGTATCGTAAGACATTCCTGGGTAAGCAAACTGTGTTGAAGTACCATTACCTGATGCAACAAAACCGTCACCATTCCCTTGATCACCTGGACCTGAAGGAGTTTCAATAATTAACTCTGAACCGTTTTTCCATAGCGCACGCATATAGTTGTAGAAATGTGTTGCGTTATCTGGGTTACCAGAGATGTTTGAAGCGGTGTTGTTGTAGTACATGAAATGACTCATGATAATACGTTCGTTCACACCTGTAGCTGGATCTTCAGCCACACACAATCCTGTTTCTGGATCTTTTACACCATCCACACAACCGTCGCGATCGTTATCAATACCGTCATAGTAATCTGCGAATGGACCTTGGAAAAAGTCAAACCCAACAGCCGGAGGGTTCAAACCATAACCCAAAGGACCTTCATCTTCCGTATCTGAATTATAACAATAGCCAAGACCACGTGCAATATCACAACCGATGATATCATCAGTATAGTTACCTAAATCTGGATCAAACCAAGTAGAGAAATAAGTGTTGGTCAAGCGGAATGTCGAACGGTTAATGATGCGGTAGTTGTTGAACGTCATATTGTTCACCTCATCATTCGTCGAGAAAGCGAACGCTTGAGCACGAATTTCAAAACCCAGCGCTCCAGCTTGTGATTCCGTGTGCACGTTTCCACGGTCGTTGTATACCCACCAGATGGTTTGATCACCATAGAGTACATCCGTTTCTTTATCGCGGCAGTCATACTCCTTATCAATGTCGTAAGCCGGATAGTCTACAAGGTAATCGTAGACGCCGTCACCGTCACGATCAATAAATGGAGCCAATTGATAAGGTAATTCACCATCTACACCGTTTCCTGGCCAATCCTTGATTGATTCAGGTATTTGACTTTCATAACCCGGAAATAATTCAGTCTCGTCACAGTTGGGATCGTCTAAACATTCCAACCATGCTTTGTGAATATCTACTTCCTCACGGTATATAATCCAGTGACGGTCGTATTTATCACAAATTTCTTTGTTCGTAGATGCTGTACCGTCACTAGTTAGTGGACCTGGCCAGTAATCGTTACCCGCCTGACGATAGGTCATGGCAGCCAACTTTAATTGGTTACCCTCATCAACACCACCAAGCCACAACGAACCTGCGAACATCGAATGCTTGTTAGATCCTTTGGGTACTTCGTAGCGCGCGGTATTTAAATCCCACCACATATCACCACCACCCAGAATGGTTGCGCGAACATTATTAATACTTAAATCACTTTGCGCTTTTGAAGGCTGACACAATTCTTCAACGGTCTTCATAGATCCCGTTGTTTGAGTGGTCTTGTTCGCGCCTTGCACCTCACGTGCTGAAAGTGGTAAAGCGAAAGCGGTTGAAAGTAAAAGGAGGTAAACTCTTTTCATATGCTGTTTTCCTATGCTTCTTTATTATAATCCTACACGCAACCCTAGACGGATTCGACGTGGCAAACTGTATAGTCCTGGGTTAGCTAAACTGATGTTGTACAGATCTGCAAACGATTGTGCGTTTGTTTGAAACTGTACTGCATTTTGACCTTGTGGCGAACTTAAGTACCCGTCATCGGCTGGCGAGCCTGTGAAGGAGTACACACCCAAGATGTTTTGAGTATTCAAGGCATTCAGTATTTGAACGTACACCTCGAAGTTGCTAAATGTTGCATCTCTTTTAAAGTTCCAAACCTTATTTGCAGTGGCATCAATTCTAAAACTCCAAGGCAAACGAGAACCGTTAATGTTTCCTGTGATTGGTGTTGCAGCGTCTGTGAGACCGAATGCTAAACCGCGACGGGTGTATGGCGTTCCAGAATTAGCATTCAAAACTACATTGACACCTGCATTTTCTAGGATACGTTTTCCGAAGAAGACAGGACCATTATACTCCGGTCCACCGCCATAACGGTAATCCATATTCATAACCACCTGATGGCGAGAATCGTACGTCAATGGCAAGATGTAACGCAAGTTAGGCTGTCCAGAACGTGCAATGTTCGCACCTGAATTCGCACCTGAACCTGTACCGTCAGCGAACTGTAGAGTATAGTTTGCGTTCATACGTACATTTCCTGTTCTACGGAGATCATAAGAAACCGTATACCCTTTAGTGGTAGCGAAATCTAAGTTGCCGTAGGCGATGTAGGTAATAGGATAGGCCTCAGTCATACTTAAGGTCTGCATCATGTCGCGCATCTCACGGTAGAAAGCACTCAATTTAAGTGCACTGTTTTCGTTTAGCTTTTGACGGAAACCAATCTCATAATCTGTGGTGCGTTGTGGCTTAAGATCTGGGTTGGCAAGGATGTTACCATTATCACCGTTTTCCAATTGCAAGTAGGTAATTGGGTTCATACGGTTCAACCCTGGGTCTGGGCGTTGCACCAAAATATCGTAATGTGCGAAGAATTCCGCTTCATCTGAAATGGGGAATTGGAACGATACACGCGGGCTCACAGTTACCTGAGGCGCATAATCCTTGAAGCTCTCATTGGCTGTTACTGACAATTTTTGCTCTTCTACACCAGGCTGCTTCAAGAACGGCTTTATACCGCCACTGGCATCTGCTATGTTTTTAGGGTTTGCTTCAACATCACCGTTAGCCGTATACCATGTAAAACCATCCCGGTAACCCACAATAGTTGAAGGGTTTTCTTGATCGTCTACATAAACTACCGCATTATCACTCATCCCGCTAGGAACCTGAGCGCCCGCAAGAGCAGTACTTGCTAAATCTCCTACCGTATAAGCGGGGTACAATACGAATGGATCTGCAAGTACCGGTTGGTTTGCATCGAAGCGGTCTACACGTATCCCAATATTGAAGAAAAGGTCTTCAAACGTGAACTGATCCTGAATGTATCCGGCCATGTAAATGGGCTCAAATGCACCAATGAGTCGCTTTGAATTTCCTTGAGCATCTGTAGAGTAAAAATCGTTTAGTGAAGGACGAGTTGTTAATTGGTTTCCTAAATAATCAAAACCATAATAGCTTACGTATGCTCCAGAACCAATATTCAACAATTCATTTGCTGAGAACATATCCAAGCTGAACGTAGATGGATCGTAGCTGTCTATATCTAACCAATCCGTACCGTTAGGATCGTATCCTAAGGCCTCGCGCAATTTGCGGTCAAACGTTCTTGGTTTATCAGCATCGAATAATCTATTGTAGGATAGCGTGTCCTGAAAAACGCCGTTGTTATCGTAAGAGGCTACTGGATTATTAAGGTCCAATTCTCGAATGGCGTCATTTTGTAACAAACGCATTAACGTCCATAATCCAGTAGTTCCTAGGCCGTATGAGCGGTCAAAACGCTGCTCGTATTCTACACCAACGATAAGGGCATGATCACCAATATCAAAAGTTGAGGAAGCCGTTATACGGAACTGGTCGTTCAAGAATTTACTGTAACCACTTTGATTGACCCCTACATTACCCCAAAGACCATATACACTCGAAGGTTGATCACCATTGAGCAAACCTCCTCCTGCACGGATATCTTCAAGCGAACGCGCATTGTTGAAAATGGAATTGGTTTCTACAAAATTGAAGAAGTTCGAAGTGTAATTGGCCAGAATTGGATTATTCTCTGATGGAGTATAATCAACGTTGACACTTTGCCAAACGGCTTGTGTATATGCGTTCATCACTTTACCATAGTTAGGATCGTTTGGATCCGTAATGGTATCAGTACCTAAAGTATACAGCGGACGGTAGGTCGTTTTGAACGTACCAATATGTCCATAGTTAAAGAAGTTCTCTTTGTGTCGTGCATCTCTGTTGAAACCAGTGTTGCGCGTGAAATCCATTTGAATGGTGTAGAATGCATTTCGAATGATTGAATTCGAAGAGTCTGAAGCATTCCCGAAACGCTGTTGGAAGCGCACATAAGTCGACCAATCCTGACGGAAATATTCCGCATTGTTATCGTAATTCACCAATTCGTTGAATCGACTCCCTGAGCGACCACGATTCAAATTGAAACGTCCCCCAATGGTTAGCGTCGTTTTCTCTGAAGTCACAAACTTTAGGTTACCGGACATACGCACTGCAGTACTCGCAACATTTTCACGATAGTTTTGCGTGACGAGGTCGTTTGCTGTTAAGAAATCTGCAGAATTCAAAACCCCGAAACCGCTAGAAGCCGGCGTCAATGGGTTCGCCTGAAGTTCTGCCAATTTATCATCGTTTACTTTATAAGTAGCCAATGAACGCGGCGAACCGTCTTTATTGTATTGAAATTCTGAAGCTAAAAGGAAACCAACAACAGGTTGGCCAGATTTACTTCTAATAATAGGTCCACCCAAGGTCAGTGCGCCAAGATTGTAGTGGTATTGATCGAACAAAGAACTGCTCAAGACCTCTGAAGAACCAAAGTAGTAAGGCGCAGGGCCTTTTGTAGTGGTAGAAATCACACCACCCGTAACATCACCATACTGGGCAGGAAGTCCACCGGTGATTACCTCCGTAGAGAGAATCGCGTCACGAGGAATATTTACATCCCCACGAACTTTCACACCATCAATAAATACAACGTTCGTTGAAGAACGTGCACCACGAACGTTAAATGAACCCGAACCGTCTTGTTGGAAAACACCCGCAGTAGTACCTACGATCTGACTAAGGTTACGGTAGGGTAAGTTTTTAATTTCTTCTGCACTTACAATGTCGGAAGTCTTACCCGTTTCAATGAGCTCTTCTTGAGCTGTAACCGTTACTTCTTGAATCATAGTCGATTCAACCGTCATATCGAAATCAACCACCTTTGGTTTTCCTGCATTCACAGTAACACCATTCAGGTTGAAATCAGCATAGCCAATAAACTTACAGGTTAAATTGTATATCCCTGCGTTCACTGGATTAATATTGAACTTTCCATCAAAATCCGTTGTACCGGTTGTAACGACCACGTCGCGGTCTTTTACAATTACCGTAGCGAAGGGAATGACTTCACCGGTGCGCTTATCCTTGACCGTTCCCTTAACAGATCCGGGACGAGATTGCGCAAAACTGAACGCAACACTAAGTGTCAAAACGAGCGTGAGTATTCTTTTAACCATATAATCTGGCTTTACGTTTGGGTTCTAAGGATGTAAATATAAGAAGTAGACCGGCAGAAACCACAACCAATTTGTACCTATCTTGCGAAGACCTATGAATCCAACAATACCACTGAAATTCAGACGATTACTATCACTTTGCGGCATTGCCTTCATGACTTTTGGGTGCAATACGACCGCAATACAATACGATATCCCGGAACCTTTAGTAGATGAAACAGTCTATTTAAGCGACCCGTCAAGTTTCAATTTAACCGTTGTAGGCGGCCAATTAATTCTTCCAAACGCAGGTCACGGTGGCATCGTTATTTACCGTCGTTATTTCGATCAAGAGTATTACGATTTTGCTGCTTACGAATTGGCGTGCCCCTACCATTGGAACGACGGTTGCGGTCTACTCAGTAGCAGCATGGGTGATCTCTATTTAACCTGCGGATGCAACGGTCATAAGTACCAAGCGCTGGATGGGCAAAGCATAGACACCACCTACCTCCTGCCTGTTAAAGAGTTCTCTTGCCAATTTGATGGTGGAAACATCATTCGCATTTCAAACTAAAAAAAAATCGCCCCATTTCTGGAGCGATTTTACGTTATCATTCTTATTTCTACGTTTAAACAAACGCATTCTCACCCGTTACGTCTAAACCTGTAATAAGTAAGTGAATATCATGGGTGCCTTCATAGGTAACCACAGATTCGAGATTCATCATGTGACGCATGATGGAGAAATCTCCTGTAATGCCCATTCCACCAAGCATTTGCCTCGCTTCGCGAGCAATTTTTAGGGCAATTTCAACATTGTTTCTCTTCGCCATGGAAATCTGTCCAGTAGTGGCTTTACCCTCATTTTTGAGTTGACCTAGCCTGTAGGTTAGCAGCTGCGCTTTCGTGATTTCAGTAATCATTTCAGCCAATTTCTTTTGTTGCAATTGGAATCCAGCAATAGGCTTTCCAAACTGGATGCGTTCTTTTGAATAGCGCAACGCGGTATCATAACAGTCCATTGCAGCTCCTAAAGCACCCCAAGCAATTCCAAAACGGGCACTATCTAAACAAGAAAGTGGCGCACCTAAACCGTCGCGGCCCGGCAAAATATTTGCTTTTGGCACACGAACATTGTCAAAGACCAGCTCACCTGTAGCTGAAGCACGTAGTGACCATTTATTATGCGTTTCAGGAGTTGTGAATCCTTCCATACCGCGTTCTACGATAATTCCCTTAATGCGCCCGGCCTCGTTCTTCGCCCAAACCACTGCAACATGACAGAACGGTGCATTAGAAATCCACATCTTAGCACCATTCAAGATGACATCATCGCCGTCTTCTTTAAAATTTGTGGTCATTCCGCCAGGGTTGGAGCCAAAATTGGGTTCTGTTAGGCCAAAAGAGCCTAAAAATTCGCCCGTGGCGAGCTTGGGCAAAAACTTACGTTTTTGTTCTTCTGAGCCGTAAGCAAAGATTGGGAACATTACCAGCGAACTTTGAACGGAGCATGTAGAGCGTACTCCGGAATCACCGCGTTCCACCTCCTGCATCATTAAGCCGTAGCTCATATGATCCAGACCGGCACCGCCATATTCTTCAGGTATGTACGGACCAAACAAGCCGATTTCGCCCATTTCTTTGACCAGATGATCTGGAAAAGCTGCGCGCTGCGCATAATCCTCAATGATGGGGCTGACCGATCTTTTGATCCAATCTCTGGTCGCATCGCGGACCATTTTATGTTCCTCTGAGAGCAAATCATCCAATTGGTAATAATCGGGGTGGTGGAATGCATCCATGCCTGTTCAATTTTAGGTTCAAATTAAAAGAGGTGTTGAAATTAAAACACAATGGCCGAATTATTGTTATTTTGAGTGATTAGATATTCGCATCTTTAGAATCGGAAAGAAAAAGTCAGCTCGATCATGAAAAAATTAGCCTTGTTATTTGCACTCATCGGAATCGTAAACTATTCCTACACCAATTCTGGGGGATCGCCAGGCGGAAAGAGCGGCTCACCAGCATCCAATGGTCAAACCTGTTCAGGGGGCTATTGTCATAGCGGAGGCAGTCCAAACGGAAATGAGCTCATCGATATTCAAGTAGATGTTACACCTTATGCTGGAATGAGCAACTACAGCGATACTATTCGGGATTCCATTCAAACTCAAGTATACCTCAACGTTGCTGCGGCAGGGAGTTCAAAAATTGGATTCTCAGCAAGCATGGAAGATGCAAGCGGCAATCACATAGGGACGCTTACCACACCTTCAAATACTAACACGAAAATCACGAGCGCTGACTACGTGACTCATAAGAGTTCATCAACAGCAGTTTCTAATAATGCTATTGATTGGGTATGGGAATGGAATACAGGGGACATTGGAGATTCAGTCATCATTTACGTGGCTGTAAACTACACCAACAACAATGGAACAACTTCCGGTGATTATGTAGTTACCGAAACTAAAACCTTGTACCCAGGCTTGGTTATGGGAGGCGCCGAAAATGAAATACGATCTGCCTTAAAGGTCTATCCATCGCCAGCCACAGATCACCTGAGTGTGAAAGCAGAAGGACTCCAAGAAATCAGACTTTACAATACACTAGGACGATTCTTAAACATGGATCAATCATGGAACGCTACAGGCAACGACCAATTTGACGTCAGCCACCTGCCGCGCGGCAATTATATCCTGTATGCCCTGTTCAAAGACGGAACTACACAGTACAAACACGTCGTTTTACAGTAACTTTGCGCCCAGATGGGCACAAAATGGATTTTTATTGCACTACTTGCAGTTCTCGCAGTTCTACGCGTGACTCAACCTACTTTTTTTAAACGTTGGGTAAGGGCCGATTTAAATGGCATTTCTGAACACCCGCTTAATATAAGTACCCAGATTTTTCTCTGGGTCTCCATGGCTGTTTTTGGAGCCATTAGCCTATACTTCGCAGGCTACCAAGCGCATCCCGTGCTACTGTTAGCCATACCCTCACTGCTCTTTTTGCGTTTTTCCTTTTCATTTTTGATCCATTTACTACTTAAAGAGGAAGGTGTTCGGGCAGTTTGGAAACTAGGACCCATGACTGCCTTATTATCACTTTGGTATGCCTTTACAGCTGCCTTTCTCTTGTTGTTATCACTCACAGGTTACGTATCAGAAGATAGCGGTCGGTATGCATTTTTCTTCTTTCATGTACTCGGAATGGTCTATTTCGCTGTGAAACAACCAGGATTCGTTGTTTTTAAGACAATTGGAACTAGAGTTTACGCGATTTTGTACCTTTGTGGCCTTGAACTAGCCCCGTTAGTAATAGCCGTCCAATAACACACACATGACAGACACTCGAAAAGCAAAGGTGAGATCCATTCTCGTTTCGCAACCAGAACCCACCACTGAAAGCCACCCCTTCTTTACCCTTGCAGACAAGCATAAAGTTGATGTTGACTTTCGCTCTTTTATCCATGTTGAAGGCGTGAACGCATCGAACTTCAGAAAGGATAAGATTCAGATTCGTGAATACCGCAATGTCATCTTAACTTCTAAAAACGCGGTAGACCACTACTTTAGAATGTGTGAAGAGATGCGTGTTCAAATCTCCCCAGACATTCGTTATTTCTGTATTTCAGAAGCCATCGCATACTACTTGCAGAAATATGTAGTATACCGTAAGCGGAAGATTTACCACGGTAACTTGAAGATTGATGAGCTGATTCCTACCTTGAAAAAATTCAAGAATGAGAAGTTTTTAATGCCCTCTTCCGATAGCTTAAAGCCTTCTATTCCTGCCGCGCTTGAATCTGCGGGTATAAATTATACGCGCGCTGTGTTGTTCAATACAGTGGTGAGTGACTTAAGTGACCTTGAAGATGTCTTCTACGATATTCTGGTCTTTTTCTCTCCTTCAGGAATAAAATCCCTTTACGAGAATTTCCCGGATTTTAAGCAGAATACTACGCGATTGGCATGTTTCGGGTCCACTACTCAGAAAGAAGCAGAGAGCCACGGATTGATTGTTGATATTCCTGCACCAACGCCGGATGCACCATCCATGACTAAAGCCATCAGCGATTATATCAAGGACGTCAATAAAAAGTAAGAAAATCCTTAATTTACAAGCCCGGCATGCTGCCGGGCTTTTTTTATGCGCTATACCTTTTCCAAAGACGAAAAACTGACCAGCCCAAGGCTGTTCGATGCCATACATAAGGAAGGGAAGACTTTAAAGTCCTTTCCTTTTTCCGTGCGCTTTATTGATGCATCGCTCGAAAAGGAGGTACAACGGCAAATCGCTATTGTGGTTCCAAAACGTTCTATTAAAAGTGCCGTGCGAAGGAATCGAATAAAAAGGCAAATGCGCGAAATATACCGCCTGAACAAACACCTCATCAAAGGTCCAACGCAACAACAAGCTTGGTCCTTACGTTACCTAGGCAACCGACTCAATGAATATACTTTTTTAGAAGACGGATTTCTAAAACTGATTGACAGCTACAACACCTATTATGAAGAAATTTCCAGTGACCAATTGGGCTAAAAAGCTTCTTTTACCGGCAATCATTGGTTGCGCGGGGCTATTGACGAGCGCATCGGCAGGCGATCCATTTGAAACAAGCAAGCAGTTAGAGGTGTTTACAGCGGTGCTCCGAGAGGTGCAGAACGTATACGTAGATCCGGTAAGTGCAGAGCAAGCAGTGGGCACGGCTATAGAGGGTATGCTAAAAGAATTGGACCCCTATACGGTTTACTATCCGGAAGATCAGATTGAAGATGTTCGATTGCTGCAGACGGGAGCCTATGGTGGTATTGGTTGTATTATTCAAAAAATAGAGGATGCGGTACTGATTTCTGATGTACATCCAGGAGGACCTGCGGATAAAGCCGGTTTACTTGTGGGTGATGCGTTAATTACTGTAGACGGTAATCCAGTAGAAAATCTTCGAGTGAATGAAGTTAGCACCTTACTCAAGGGCACGCCTGGAACTGAAGTCACTATTTCTGCCAAGCGCTTCGATGCACCGTCATTGCACTTTGCTTTTGAGCGCGAAACCATTGTAAAAGATGCTGTACCGTTTTATGGTATGCGTGAAGATGGTGTGGCGTATATCTACCTAGAGTCTTTTACTGAGCAGGCAGGTGCGCAAGTAAAGAAAGCCGCTTTAGCACTTAAAAAACAAGATCCTAAAGCATTGATCTTAGATCTTCGGGGGAACGGTGGCGGCTTGCTTATGGAGGCTGTGAAAATTGTGAGTTTGTTTGTTTCTTCTAGTGATACGCTGGTTTCTACTCGCGGGCGCGGCGGTAAGGTTCAAGACGTTTACCGCACCATAGGTCAGCCCATTTTACCAGAAATTCCATTGGCAGTGCTGACAGACGGGTCCAGTGCTTCGGCAAGCGAAATTGTGGCAGGAGCGCTTCAAGATCTTGATCGTGCAGTGATTTTAGGAGAGCCCAGCTTTGGTAAGGGATTGGTTCAGCAAATCCACCCTTTACCATTTGGTGCACAGATGAAGGTAACGGTAGCAAAATACTACACCCCATCGGGACGTTGCATTCAAAAAGTAGCGTACGATCGTGATGCTAAAGGAACACGAATCGAAAAATCGGACCTACATACCTTCACAACAAAAAATGGGCGAATCGTCGTCGATGGCAATGGGATTGAACCGGATTCACTGCTAGCGAACGACTACTATCCCGAATTTGTGGCGGCACTTAGTTCCGAAGGATTGGATTTGAAATTTGCCGCGCGAACCATAGGAAAAATGCCAAAGGACGTGAATGTCGGAAACTTTGAGATCGACGAAGTTTTTTGGACCGATTTCACCAACTTCCTGACCATTGAAAAATTCACGTATGAAAGTCTGAGTGAATTGCGTTTAAAAGAATTGCAAGAATTGGCCAGTGAAATGGACTATCTAGGTGAAGACGATCTAATTCCCGTACTTGAATCGATCAAAGCGCGTAAGGACCATGTACTGGAATCTGAAAAAGCGGCCATTAGCGAATACCTCTCCGATTATCTGATCCAGCGTAAATATTCTTTACCTGGCGCACTTGAACGTGGATTGCGAAAAGATGAAGTTATTGCTCGCGCAGCAGAAATTGTCTTAAATCCACAGACGATGTCCGAACTGTTGAGCGTTACTCTCTAAATGCAAAATCGATCTTACCTCTTTTATGCCGTTGCTAGTGCGGCAGTGCTTTTACCCTTTGCCTTTGAGTGGCTCAGTCCACTTTACGGACTTATTTTAGTAGGGATAGCAGTGCTCTTTCAGGGCGACTGGCAACCCAATAAATGGTTGCTTTTTAGTAGTGCAGCATTCTTCGATTGGGAACTCATCAGTATTTGGTGGAGTCCCTACCGCAGTGAAGGCTGGAGTGATCTGGTCATGATTCTCCCGATCGTTCTCATGGGAATTATAGCTGGGTGCAAGTCGAGGGACGTGGAGTTCAAAACTTATAGAAATTGGGGATTAATTTTTGCTTATGCGACGGTGGCCGCATGGAGTTGGACGGTGGCAGAGAGTCTATTCAAGCATGGCTGGGTGCAGTACAACGCGCTCGAATTGGGGGGGCGATTAGGCATTCACTACCAAAGCCTCTACCTGCTCGTTGCCGCCTTTATTCTTGAAGCACACCTCTGGAATGCTACGAGCAAAAAACACCGACTCCTTTATATGTTGTTGATCGTGTGGCTGCTTTTCGGCTGCATCATGCTCAGTGCTCGTATACACCTGCTGCTCCTGCCTGTTTTTATTCTTGTGCGCACACTTGACGTACTGCGTGGAAAAATCGTAAAGACGAAAAATGCAAGTCTCTGGGCCGTTGGAATTCTGCTATCCATGATGACGCTCATGGCAGTATTGCCAGGAACATCACGACGACTGTCTGATCTTAAAAATGAGTGGCGCAGTATAGACGGAATGGTCGACGGCAAACAAACCAATCACCGGGTTTATTTATGGAAATACGGCTGGAATGTAGCGAATAAATCTCCCATTTTCGGTGTGGGAAACGGAGCGGGCGATGAACTACTGCACGAGGCGCTTCAAACTTGTGATGCAGTGTTTTACAAGAAAAAAGAGCCCTATTACCTCTACGAATTCAAATACGACTTTCACAACATCCTACTGCAAAACTTTGCCGAAGGAGGAGTGGTCGGAGTTGTTCTACTTTTATTTTTATTAACCACAGGCTTTCTTCAATCACAAGGACCGTGGCGTTATGCTTGGGCATTGTTTTTCTTCACAGGAATGACGGAAAGTTTATTGGAACGGCAAGCAGGCGTATTCTTACTTGCGTTTTTAATCCTGCAGATACAGACGCGGAATTCGAGCGCCAAGTCCGGTTAAGATTTCATAGGAAATGGTTCCTGCATCTTTTGCCATTGCACTGGCCGATTGCTCTAGGCCAATGAGCACCGCTTCTTCCCCCGGGGTGATTTGTAAATCCCCTATTTCAACCATGACCATATCCATGCAAACGTTGCCTACTATGGCACAACGTTTTCCTCGAATGTATACTGCACCTCTCCCCTGAGACAAACAACGTTGTAAACCATCTGCATAACCTACAGGTAAAGTGGCGTAACGCGTGATGGCTGTTGCTTTAAAAGCGCGTGAATAGCCTAAGGTTTCCCCTGGCTGGAGTACGCCCACTTGCGATACAGTGCATTTCCATGCCAGCACCTCTTCGAGACGGTCAATACCGTCGTAATTACCTAAACCATAAAGACCTAAACCCAAACGTACCATTTCGTGCTGGGCTTCGGTGTGGCGAGCAATACCGTGGGAGTTCAAAGCATGTGCTTTGGCATTTGGATAGCAGTGGCGGATTTGCTGGCATGCCGTTTGGAATTGGGCCAATTGGGCCTTCGTAAATGCATCCTCCGATGGATCGTTACTTGCGCTTAAATGTGTCATTATACCCGTAACCACGATGTCCTTACGAGATTCTAAGACCTCCAATACGGTTTGCAACATTGCAGGTGAGAAACCCAAACGATGCATTCCCGTATCCACTTTGATGTGAACTTGTAAAAGATGTTCCTGCTGCGGTGCTGCTAACCAATCTTTTAATTGGTGTAGATCAAACAATTCTACTTCGCACGCTGCCTGAGCCAACATAGGCAATTGCGCGGCCTCTGAATTCAAGACGAGGATTGGACATTGAATGCCTTGTGCACGCAAACTCAATGCCTCTTGTGCAAATGCTACGCCAAGATAATCGATGTGCATTTCCTGCAGTGCACGAGCAACTTCAAAACTTCCAGTGCCATAGCCTGAAGCTTTAACCATTGCCATCACCAATGTATTGGGCTCCAGCTTTGCCTGAAACTTCTGTAGGTTTCGGCGCATCGCACCTAGGTTTATTTCTGCCCATGTACTGTGGTGTTGGCGACGCAAAGTTATAGCCAGTTGTTCCAACTTAAAACGGCGTTGCCCCTTAATCAGTACTGTGGTATCCTGCAAGGACAGCCCTTCAAACGCAGTAACGACCTCCCGAACCTCAGCGCGGTCTTTCACCCACCAGATACGGTCCAATTCCATTTTATTTGCCATTTTCTGCGCAGCAATAGTCAGCTCTGGAGTGGCTAATGTGCTCAAAACCGCCCATTTTTTAGACGTGCTGTGCTGCATCATTAATTGCTCGAGTGCCAAACGTAAGCTGTCTAAATCTGAACTGTAGGTATCTTCAATCAACTTCCCTCCATCTTTCGCTTCAATCTCTTGAAGTCGCATGGGCAAAGGTTCTAACGTTTTTAAACGCGCCAGTGCTTCGGGTAATGGCACGCCCATAAGGACGGCTCCAGCCAATGCGTTCATTGCATTTTCCAACGTGTATCCGCCAGTAAACGAGACCTCACTCAGAAGGTCCGGGTCCAATTCTTCACCCGGTCCCCAAAGCAACGCTGGCGGCGTTGGCAAACCTAAAGATTGTGCTTTATCCCACCATTTTCGGCGCGTTGCGATACGTTCACAATGAGAAAAAAGGAGCCATTTTTCAGTAAAGTGCTCGTTTTCATCGTTAAAATGTTCTGAATGGGCATTCCCGAGATTTGTAAATATTCCCAAAGCCGGACGAAGCCATTGTGCATGTGCTTCCATGGTTCTAGGACGGTCGATGCCCACTTCAATAATTGCTTTCGAATGCGATTCCTTCAAGCTACTCATGGCCAGTGCGATACCGAGCGCACTATTAAAACTTCCCGGAGTACGGTGCACGTCAAGGGGCGTTCCCATTAACTGAAATAACCATTCTTTTACCACCGTTTTACCCGTACTCCCTGTAATAGCGAGCAACGGTCCGCGAAGCCCATTGCGTTTACTCTTTGCCCAGGATTGAACAACAGCTAAAGGGTTCGAGTGCGCAATAAAAGCCAATGCTGGATGCGCCTTTGCACGTTTTGCTGCATCGTTACAGATAATGGTTGTGGCGCCGCGCGAAATTGCCTCTTCAATATAGTTGTGACCGTCCGCATGTGGGGTCACAAGTGCAATAAAACAAGAAGGAATAGCGGCATGAATACGTCGCGAATCGAAAGCAAAGGCCTCGAACTCTTGTGACGCATTTCCGTGCAGATTGGCGCCAGCAATTCGTGCTATATCAGTCGCTTTCAGAAGCACTTGAAGCGTTGTTCAATTGATTGTATATGACCCTGCTCACCGGTTCGTATTCTCCAGTTTCTCCGAGCATAAAGGTTGCATCACCCGCTACTTTTCTGTAAGAGAAATGCGCAGGACCGCCCGTTCTCCGGCAAATTGCGTGCAGTTTAGTTACATATTCCGCTGTCGCAAGGAGCTGGGGCATTGGGCCAAAAGGGCGACCCTTGAAATCTTTATCTAAGCCCGCAATGACCACTCGTTTGCCTTGATTTGCGAGCGTATTTGCAACTTCTACGATACCCTCGTCAAAAAATTGGGCCTCATCAATACCTACTACCTGCACGTCATCAGCTAGTAACAACATGTTTGACGAACTCTCTACAGGCATTGAAGGGATGGAGTTTTTATCGTGACTCACCACCTCTTGTTCGTCGTAACGAACGTCGGATGCAGGCTTAAAAATTTCCACTTTTTGGCCGGCAATCTGTGCACGACGCATGCGACGAATCAACTCTTCTGTTTTTCCGCTAAACATGGGTCCACAGACGACTTCGATCCAGCCGCCTAATTGTTGGTTAAATTCTACTCCAGGTTGAAACATGAGGGGACTTTCGTGCTACATTCAAGGCATTAAAGGTAGATAATAAGATGCAGAGCCAAAGCCCT
>JAHEKP010000049.1 GCA_024638285.1 Cryomorphaceae bacterium | reverse complement strand
ACGTTACTTCACGTCATAAACTTAGAAGAGAAAATCCCTGTTATTTTTAGTATTTCAAACTATTCAAGATGAAAAAAATCCTTTTAACCGTAATTGCCACAGGCGCATTGATCGCGCTTTCTTGCACGAAAGACCCCGTAGCTACAGAAACCTTTATTCGCGAAGACGTAGTTGGTGAATGGACCGTAAACCAGGTGGCGTACAGCGGCGAAATGCCGAACCCTATCAATCCATCAGCGCTTATGCAGTTCAGCGGTATTGGGACGCAACTGTACGGTAAAATAAATATTTATGAGATGCCTGATACGGGTAATTTGCACGTGGACTTTGTGGCCAACCTAAATACTATTCAGATTCCCGTAAGCTTGATCAGTGGAGGTACGTGGTATCTAGAAAACAACGACAGTACACTAGTTCTTGACAACGATAGCGTGAGTTACGCTTTTAAGATGATCAGCGGATTGCCCACACAGCAGATCTGGCAGACGTCGTTCATGCAAATTCCAGCGGATAGCAGTTATTGGGCGGACATTGATTTAGAATTGACTTTGATAAAATAAGAAACGAATGGCAAGAGTACTTACAGGTATTCAAAGTTCAGGACGCCAGCATCTAGGAAATATTCTAGGGGCAATCCGTCCGGCGATAGAAATGAGTAAAGACGCGAATAATGAAGCGTTTTTGTTTATAGCAGACTTACACAGCCTAACCACGGTAAAGGACCCTGAATTGCGCAAGGAGAACCTTTTAGCCACAGCTGCGGCATGGTTCGCTTGCGGGCTAGATCCAGAAAAGGTGGTTTTCTACGCGCAAAGCGATTTGCCTGAGTGTACGGAATTAACGTGGTATTTAAACTGCTTTACTCCGTACCCGATGCTTGCCAACGCCCACAGTTTTAAAGATAAAAGCGATAACCTCAGCGATGTAAATGCCGGGTTGTTTGATTATCCTGTTTTAATGGCATCGGACATTTTATTGTACGACGCGGAATTGGTCCCTGTTGGTAAGGATCAAAAGCAACACCTAGAGATAACGCGCGATTTAGCGAGCAGTTTTAACCACCGTTATGGAGATACTTTCGTGGCTCCTGAGGCTAGTATTGCTCCGTCCGTAATGACCATTCCAGGCACGGACGGTCGTAAGATGAGCAAGAGCTACGGCAATGTTATTGATGTGTTTTTGCCAAAGAAGCAACTGAAGAAGCAAGTTATGGGCATCGTTACGGATTCTACTCCGCTCGAGGACCCCAAGGATCCGGAGACCTGCCACGTATATGCCTTGTACAAGCTATTAGCCTCGCCTGAGCAGACAGCGGCGTTGGCAGAAAACTACCGTGGCGGAAACTTTGGATACGGTCATGCGAAAACGGCTTTGTTGGAGCTTATTCTAGACGAATTTGCTGAAGCACGTGAGCGTTTCGATTACTACATGGCTCATCCTGATGAAACCAGCAAGGCTCTGAAGATAGGAGCTGACAAGGCGCGTCCTATTGCTCAAGCGACATTGGGCCGGGTGCGGGAGAAATTAGGCTTTTAGTTAATTCCAAATAAATGAAATCCGTTGCTGGAAGCCGCCAGGTTGTGTAGCGGTGAGCACATAGGTGCCCGAGCTGAGGTTTAATTGGCCTAAATCCATTGTGTTCTTACCCAATTTTGAGGGAATAGAAGTACTGTACATCAACTGTCCGTTCATACTCAGGATTTCAAAGTACGTATCTACCGAACTCAAGCTGTTGAGTTGGACAATGAGCTTTCCATTTGTAGGGTTAGGGAGCACCTGAATCGCGAGCATTCGATCATTTGGCTCGTGTGTGGTTACAGATAATCCAGAATTTCTTACCAGGGCTACAGAATAGATGTTTGCTGTTGCAACAGAAGCATTGGTCATTCCTCCGAAGAAAACGTTTTGTGCGGGAGACTTAATACCGCCAAACAGGTGACCGATCTGGGTGGTGTCCGGGCCTATGGAATCGGCTAAAAAGATCGCGCCGGTTTGTGCTAAAACTTTAGAAGGAAAGAATTCCGCCCCCGCCCCGTAGTATCCAGGCATCTCTGTGCTCATCTCCGCCTCCGTATAGTTGCCATTGCGTTTTTCAACCAGGCCAATCGTCTTAACAAAGGGCACATCATTGTCTTGCGTAAGCGTACCGTTCTCATAATAGTACTGGGCTATTCCTCCAAAAAACAGGGTATACATTCCGGCTTTGCTTGCTCCAAAAAGGGATGCAGTAGGACAATGGTAGTGGTTGAGGTATTGCGAAAATGCAGAGACAGGCGCGATGCCGGTATCTCTAATTTCGACTGGATTTAAAAACGGAAGGTTGGCTGTTTTCTGAAAAACGCCTGACCATGCAGTGATGTATGTTTCGCTTCCGTCCGTCATGTAGGTTACATTGTAATCGCGTCGGTGAAGCTCGTCAGTATCGACCATGTAAGGGGCAAACGCGTGGCTTAGGCTGGGAAACGTTCCGCTAACGGTAAAAGGACGCACAGCTTCGGTATAGGACTGTACATAGGTATTGTGTCCCATTGGGTTGTATTGTCCGTCAAAGCGGTGTCCGCCCACGAGATAGAACGTTCCGTCTAATTCTAAAAGCTTCCCTCCCGTAACGGCAAATGCGCTGTCCTGAACGCTTTGATAAGCGGTGGTGTCCACGGTTCCGTTTGATGTGATTGATGTAATCATTGCGGGTACATCAATCACTGTTAGCATGGGGTGTGTAATGTGAACGCTGGTAGCGGAAAGCCCGTAGCCACCAGCGATGTAGAGTAGGTTCCCTACTTGATGAAAGTTTGCGTTGGTGGAAGAGAGTTGTGCCTCTACGCTGTCGTTCGCAAAACCGGATAAAGGTGCCTGAGTATATGTTTTTGCCACGGGGTCAATAACATACATGTAGGTGTTGTGTCCGTTGGCATCAAATGCCTGCCAGGGTTGGCGTTGGTGAAGCCCGTCTAATCGGCCGCCAATGATGAGCCATTTGCCGTTATGCTCGCCTGCTGCATAGGACTGTATCCCAGGAAGGCCGGAGATTGTGACAGGCGTGAGCACTACGTCAAACGGGAATGTGGATTGTGCAGAAACTAGGGTTTGGGCTACTAAAAGTAAGAGTACAGCGGTTTTTTTCATTACACAAATATATTCAGTTGTAAACGGTGGTAAGGTGATAAAAATCACATGTACATAAACCCTATTTTAGCCCCATGAAAGTGTTTAGCTACGTACATCATGCCTGGTACTATTTAGTCGCTCTTGTGACCATTGTTGTGCTTTTGCCCGCATTATTATGGACTGCACGTCCCGGCGGGAACTACCATCACTTTTTCAAAGTGGCAAAGGTGTGGTCTTGGATGTATCTAGTGGGCATGGGCGTTTGGCCACGCCCAGGAAAGTATCAGCTTAAGCACGATGGACCGGTTGTTTTAAGCCCAAATCATGCCTCAGACATAGACATCCCTCTTACCTTTTTAGCGTCTCCAACACCCGTAGTTTTTATGGGCAAGGCAGAGCTGTTAAAACTTCCGCTTTTCGGCTACTTCTTCAAGCAGACCAGTATAGCGGTTGATCGATCCTCATTTAGCGGCAGAAAACAAGCCATGAAGGATGCCGATCAGAAAATTAAAGAAGGATTTAGCGTTTGTATATTCCCAGAGGGTGGAATTCCACCGCAGAAGTATTTAATGCGTGGATTTAAAGCGGGTGCATTCAAGCTTGCCGTTGAAAACAAGGTTCCTGTTGTGTTGCTTAGTATTTATCAGAGTAAGTTTCGTTTCGGGGATTGGGGAGAGCCTTCTAGCTTAGGCCCTGTAGATACGAAAGTGTTGGGTGAGTTTTGGGCAGATGCTGAAGCAGCGAACCCCGTGCAAGAATTAATGGATCGGTCGTATAGAATTTTAGCCGCTGATTTGAAAAACTGGGGCCATACCGGTGAAGTTGTTTTACCTTTGAAGGAGAATTAAGAGCTATGGAAATCAGCAAAGAGCAAATCAAACATTTGGCCCATTTGAGTCGTTTAGAACTCTCTGATTCAGAGATTGATACCATGCAAGGCGACATGTCTAAGATCTTAGATTTTGTGGCTCAGGTTGAAAAACTCAACCTTGATGGCGTGGAACCGCTTACCCAGATGAGCAAGAGTGTAAACGTCATGCGTGAGGACGAAGTGGCTCATATGCTCACCAAAGAAGAAGCACTGAAAAATGCACCCGACGCGAACAGTGATTATTTCCGCGTTTCGAAGTTTGGAAAGAAGGTTTAAACAATGCCAGCGGGGGGATGTTAACCCGACAACCTAATTCAACATCATGCGCATTACAATCATTCAAGGCAGCCCTCGTGATCAAGCGAATTCCGCCAAAGTTGCTCGTTTTTTTGAAGAGCAATTGGCACATAACAACGCAGTTACGGCTATTCAATTTTTGGACATCAGGTCGTTTAATTTTCCAAACTGGGGAATGGGCGAGGCCTCTAAAGAGGATTTAGCGCTGTTTCAAACCGGGTTATTAGATGCCGATGGTTTATTATTTGTGATTCCAGAATACAACGGGCGTGTTCCAGGCGCATTTAAAAATGCATTGGACTACTTCCGCGCAGAATACAAGAAAAAACCAATGGCTGTTGCCACCGTTAGTGCCGGTCCGTTTGGTGGGGTAAATGCGTTGTATGATTTTCGTGATTGGGCCCATTATGTAGAAGGAATTTTAAGTCCTACGAAACTTTTAGTAAGCAAAGCAGGCGGTTTGTTTAACGACCAAGGCGTTCCAGTAGAGGAGCATTTTAATCTCAACTATCCAACGTTCTTAGAGGATTTTCTCTGGCTCACTGAAAAAATAGCGAAGTAAATGTCGGGCCAAGCGACGGCCCTGAATCTTTGCCGGAATTGGTTCGCGGATCAAGGCTGGAAGCCCTTTTCATTTCAAATTCAAGCGTGGTCTGCCGCCTTAAATGGTGAGTGCGGTATTGTAAACGCACCCACGGGTAGCGGGAAAACCTATTCTCTTTTGCTTCCCGCGATTGCTGCTGGAATGGAGCGAAGCGGGCGCGAGGCAGAAGGGGTGCAGCTGATTTGGATTACACCCATTCGAGCTTTAGCGAAGGAGATAGAGCAGAGCGCCCGCAGAGCCATCGAAGGCATGAGTTCGAGCTGGGAAGTAGGAACCCGTACTGGCGACACTTCTCAGAAAGTAAAGCAGTCACAGAAAACAAAACTTCCTCAGATTCTGATAACGACTCCAGAGAGTATTCACGTAATGCTGTCGAATAAGGGTTATGCAAAGTTGTTTCGCAATTTAGATACAGTGGTTATTGACGAATGGCATGAGCTCATGGGGAGTAAACGGGCTGTCCAATGCGAATTGTTTCTGTCAAAATTCCGAAAACTCCGCCCGGAATTAAAAACCTGGGGTATTAGCGCCACTATTGGCAATATGGATGAGAGCATGGAGGTACTGCTGGGCCTTGATGGAGGTGAATTTGGCCGATTAATAAGAGCAAACCTTACGAAATCCTTAGTTGTAGAGCCCGTATTGCCGGACGAAGTAGAAACCTTGCCTTGGGCGGGGCACTTGGGAATACGACTGCTTGAAAAGGTGGTTCCACTTATTCACCAAAATCAGGGTACGCTCATTTTTACCAACACTCGAGCGCAAGCGGAGATTTGGTATCAAAAAATTCTAGAGGTCGATCCTTCATTGGCGGGTATTATTGCGATGCACCATAGCGCTATTTCTAAAGACGTGCGTAATTGGGTAGAGGAAGCGTTGTACGAGGGAAACCTGAAGGCCGTAGTATGTACCTCATCTCTGGATTTAGGTGTAGATTTTCGCCCTGTAGATTGTGTTGTTCAGATAGGTTCTCCAAAAGGCGTTAGTAGGTTTGTGCAGCGCGCCGGCCGTTCGGGTCACCGTCCAGGTGCAACGAGCACCATTCATTTTGTGCCTACACACAGCTTAGAATTGCTTGAATGCGCGGCATTGCGAAAGGCCATTGAGTTAAATACGAATGAGGATCGCATTCCTTATTTAAGAAGCCTGGATGTGCTCATTCAGTACATGGTTACTCTGGCGGTAAGTGACGGTTTTGAATCTGAGGCCTTGTTGTCAGAGGTGCGTTCAACGACCAGCTATTTTAGTATTTCAGATGAAGAATGGCATTGGTGTTTGGACTTTATTGTTCGCGGTGGCCAAAGTTTAGCGGCCTATGACGATTACCACAAGGTGGTGAAAGAAGACGGCGTTTATAAAGTCGTTTCTCGCAAAGTTGCGATGCGGCACAAATTCAACATCGGAACGATCGTTAGTTCGATGATGGTGAAAGTGAAGCTGCAGAAAGGAAGTTTCTTGGGTCACGTGGAGGAGTATTTTATATCCAAATTGATGCCCGGGGATAGCTTTTGGTTTGCAGGCCGTTGTTTGGAATTGGTCCGATTTCGCGGCGTCGAAGCCACGGTTCGCCTATCAAAGGCAACTACCGGCGCGGTGCCCAGTTACATGGGAGGTCGAATGCCACTGAGCGCTGAACTTGGTCATTTTTTACGCGAGAAATTAGAAGAGGCGGCGACAGCGCAGACTTTTGAAGACCCGGAATTGGCCTTAATTCAACCCATTATACGCCTTCAGCAGGAGCGGAGCATTGTTCCAACGAAGGCCCAGTTTCTGATTGAATATTTAGAAGATAAAGAAGGGCATCATTTGTTTGTCTACCCATTTGAGGGGCGGCTTGTTCACGAGGGAATGGCCTCTTTGCTGGCGTATAGACTAGGCCTCTTTGGTCCACAGACCTTTTCTATTGCCATGAATGACTACGGCTTTGAGCTTTTGTCTGACCAGCCCATTCCCATACAAGATGCAATAGATAGCGATATATTTTCTCCAACGGCACTTCGTGAAGATTTAGTAAGCAGCCTAAACGAAAGTGAGATGATGCAGCGCAGATTCCGTGATATAGCGCAAATTTCAGGTTTGATATTTACCGGGTATCCAGGTAAAAACATGACTACGAAACAATTGGTAGGCTCAACTAAGTTGATGTACGAGGTGTTTAAGGATTACGAGCCGGACAACTTGCTCCTGCGCCAAGCGTATGAAGAGGTTCATGAGTTCCAACTTGAAGAAGCGCGTATGCGCGCGGCACTGGATCGAATCGCCACACAGAAAACAGTGTTACAGCACCTTAACTACCCGTCGCCGCTAAGTTTCCCCATTTTAGTTGATCGTCTTCGTGAGACGATGGGTAATGAAAGTTTAGCGGAGCGCGTTAAGCGGATGCAATTGGACTTTGGTTAAAAAAAACGCCCCTCACCAGCAAGGCGAAGGGCGTTGTAATTAGCGTCTATGTGGCTTAACCGCGGCCATTACCAAAGGGCTGTGCAGCAAGTTGGAAGCGTTGGTAGAACTCTTGAATACTATCTTGGTCGTGCGCCTGAACGTTTTGTAGGAGCATTTGATAGAACTGCAGGTTTGTACGCCATTCGTTCGCCGCACGCTTACGGTCCTCTCTGTCGAAGGCACTGAAGTAGTCCAACTCTGCATCCAAATGATCTGCAAATGCATTGGTTAATGCACGTGCTTTTTCTGTAGCTCCTGCTTTGTAGTAAGAGTCAATGATACCAAAGACAAAGTAGTTGTAACCAAACTTCTCTGCTGGCATTTTTTCCATAGCATAATCTAGAACCTCTATCGCTTTTTCATTTTCTCCTTCAACGATGAATTCGTTAGCAAGACGTCCGAAAATAGTGCGAAGGTTATAGCTCAATCGACGGTTGGTTTCATCGAGATACACGTCAGGAAGTTCCATATTCCCGTAGCTGAATTTCGACATTAGATTGTCGTACATGATTTCAGTATTCACTTTACCGTAATCAATACCGGTACCGCTTTCGTATTTCACGGGGACAAACCTATATGCCATTCCTTCAAGGCGGAAATAGTCGTTCAACCAGAAATAGGCTTTAGGGCTGTTACCTACAGTGATAGAGAAGTAGATCGGGCGCTCCCAATTATTGTTGGCAATAAGGTCAACGACCATGAGATCGCGTTTGGTCATTACGTTGGATTTCCAATCCCAATCAATGTAATCTAAAACGGCTGCGCTATCTGCGATAGCAACAACACCATTTTCGTAGACCGCTTCTTTATCAATATTGATTCGGAAGTTTTTCTGTGGGAATAACGGCAATTCTTTGCCGCCTCCGGTCTTAAATTTCACCTGCGCATCATCACGCTTACTGAACTGGATGAAATCTTTAACGTCCCAACGACCTTTCACCCCAAGGTCACGGTAGTACAGAACATCGCGCGTCCCTTGAACGTATTCGTGCCATTTAAAGCTAAACGGAACGGCTTCGCCATCGTAGGCTTTTCTGCGCTGTTGGTCAATGTACCAGTCTGTGTTCAATAAGCTGAGGTTTACAATACGAACATCCGTTCTGTAGCCCTCAACCTCCTGTACATACCAAAGCGGGAACGTATCGTTATCCCCATTAGTAAATAGTATTGCGTTGGGCTCACAGCTATCGAGGTATGCTTTTGCGATATCTCTAGCCGTATAACGGTTACTGCGGTCGTGGTCGTCCCAGTTTTCAGCAGCCATACGCACAGGTACCGCAATCAATGCAACACCGATCACTAGGTACGAAGCCACCATAGGGCTTAATTTAGTACGGAGCGTGTCCCATAAACCAAGGGCTCCTAAACCAATCCAAATGGCATAGGCATAGAACGAACCAACAAAGGCATAATCGCGTTCACGCGGCTCAAACGGCTTGTGGTTGGTGTAAACAACAATAGCAATACCAGTAAGCAAGAAGAAGAGTGTGACGGCCCAAGCGTCTTTATTGTTTTTCTTATACTGATAATAGAGGCCAAAAATCCCCAAGAGGAATGGCAACATGAAGTAGGTGTTTCGTGAAGGGTCGTTCTTCCAATGATCAGGAAGATTGCTCTGGTCTCCTAAACGAAGACTATCGAGGAATGAAATACCCGTAATCCAATTTCCTTTTGTCAATTCGTAACGGTGCTGTTCATCATTTTGACGACCGGAATAATTCCACATGAAATACCGCCACCACATCTTACCAATCTGGTATTCAAAGAAGAATCCTACATGCTGCGCAAAAGTGATTGGCGCATCTGGATCTTTTATGTTCATGATGTTGATGTAGTTCTGCTTGTATTGCGGATCATCATTCCAGATTCTTGGGAAGAACCCTTGATATTTTGGGTCATAATTAGGGACACTTGCGGTCTTATCGTCGGTTAAAAGGTATTTACCGTCAATCTCAAGCCCGCCGCCTTTTTCCTCAACATAAGCGAGCGCTTCGCTTTCTAATTTAAACGCAGCCACTTGCTTTTTCCCTTTCAATACAGCAAATCCACGCTGATAAACCGGGTTTCCGTCTCCAAAAGGCTTGTTTCTGTCGTACGGGGCGTTGAAACTCTTTCCGTAAAGAATGGGCCAATCTCCGTATTGCTCGCGATTATAGTAGGCTAACAAAGACATGGCGTCCTCTGGATTGTTCTCATCAATGGGCGTATTTGCATTAGAGCGTACCGCTAAAATGATGAACGTTGAATAGCCCATAACGATCAACATCACCGCAATCACAGCTTGTTGTGCCAGTGGTCTGTTGGTCTTTTTAGTCCAAACAATACCAAAGGTCATGGCCGCAATAAGAATGAGCGAAGCAGCTACTGTTCCAGAGTGGAACGGCAGGTTCAGGCTGTTTACGAACGTGATTTCCAAGGCCCCGAATAACTTCAAAACCATAGGAATGATAAAGGCGAAAACTAAGGCCAACACAAGAATACTTGCGCCATTGGCGAGAATGAATCCGTTGCGAGTTGTGTTCGGGAATTTTTTGAAGTAGTAAATCATTCCAATAGCAGGAATGGTTAGGAACACAAGGATATGCACCCCAACAGAAAGCCCTACTAAATAAGCAATAAGCAGCAACCACTTGTTGGCATGCGGATCTTCGTCCACAGCTTGTTCCCATTTAAGTACTGCCCAGAAAGCGGCAGCGGTAAAGAACGAACTCATCGCATATACCTCGCCTTCAACAGCAGAGAACCAGAAACTATCTGAGAACGTATAGGCCAATGCACCAACGGCGCCTGCACCTAAAACAGCAACCATAGCAGCCTGATCAATTTTATCCTTACCGCCCAAAAGTTTTACCCCTAGTGCAGTGATCGTCCAAAACAAGAAGAGGATACTAAAGGAAGAGCTCAAGGCGCTCAAAGCGTTGACCATGAGTGCTTGGTTTTCTGCTTCGCCAGCAAATTGGCCAAATAGGTTACCCATCAACTGAAAAAACGGAGCACCCGGTGGGTGACCCACTTGAAGCTTCACCGAAGTCGCAATATATTCCCCACAATCCCAGAAACTGGTAGTAGGTTCGATGGTCATGAAATAGGTAATGGTGGCGATGGCAAAAACCGTCCAGCCAACGATGTTATTTAGTTTTTTGTAATCCACTGATAGCGTGCTTTTTGCTAGATGTTAGGTGTTCTAGCGTTCTAAACGGTTCGAAAATAAGAAAATCCCCGCCCCCACGGAGCAAACCTATTGTTAAACCGTGAAATTTTTCGCCAACTCTTTTTTGTGTTTTGCCATTTGGAGTATATTTGCCATCCCAAAAGGGAGAATTGTCCGATGGTGTAATGGCAACACTACGGTTTTTGGTACCGTCATTCTAGGTTCGAGTCCTAGTCGGATAACTCAGAAAAAGCCTCGCACGAAAGTGCGGGGCTTTTTTCTTTCCTCAAGCCCCCAAGCTCGCTTGAAGGGGCGGTGGGAAAATTAATTATATTCAAAGTTCAAAACATTAAATCGCATGAAAAGCAACTTAACCGCGCTACTATTAGTAGCTGCCCTTCCATTCACATTTGTACAGGCTCAAGACTCCCTTTCAGTTGAACAAAGCTGGTTTCATAAATGTCCGGATAATGACAATATCAACGGCATTAGCTCCGAACGTGCTTATAAGGAATTGGTCCCGTATAAAATTATTCAAACGGTAACTGTCGCGGTTATAGATGGCGGTACGGACATCAAACATGAAGATTTAAAGGACGTGCTTTGGGTAAATCAAGGGGAGGTTCCTGACGACGGCATTGATAACGACGGCAATGGATATGTTGATGATGTATACGGTTGGAGTTTCTTAAGCGGTCCCGGCGGTGAAATTGGTCCAGAGACCATGGAGTTTGTGCGCGATATGAAGAGGCTTTCAATGAAAGAAACGCGCACTGCAGCCGAAAAAAAGCAACTGAAGAAATACCAGAAACGCTTAAAAAAAGATCGTAAATCAGCGGAGAGAAGCATAGGGTTTATGCGCACCTTGAACGATGCGTACATGGAGATTGAGGCTCATTGTAGTGGTACGTTGAGCGTTGATTGTGCAAATTCCTATAAGGAAGACGAAGATGTAGGATTTGTCAAAAAGCTCGTGGCAGGGGGTGTGGTTAAGATGCTTGAAGACGGCATGGAGCAATGGCAAATAAAAGATGAAATTACAGGTGGATTTGCGCATTTCAATGACCAATTAGAATATCATCTCAACCCAGAATTCAATCCACGCGGCATGGTGGGCGACGACCCGGAGAGTAGCGAAAATTCTTATTATGGGGATAACCGTGTCTACGGACCGGACGCTTCGCACGGTACTCACGTAGCGGGAATCATCGGAGCGAAACGCAATAACGGCATAGGCATGGACGGCGTAGCGACAAACGCCCGTATCATGACCTTGCGCGTAGTGCCAAACGGTGATGAGCGCGACAAGGACGTGGCAAATGCCATTCGCTATGCCGTGGATAATGGCGCGAAAGTGATCAATATGAGCTTCGGAAAGGATGTGGGACACATGGATGCTTATGTGGAAAGCGCCATTCAATATGCGGCGGAGCACGACGTGTTGTTGGTGCATGCAGCAGGAAACGACGGCCACAGTGTAGATAAGTACAAGAACTACCCGAACGGGTGGAATGAAGCTGCAGATTCGAGGTACGACCACTGGATTGAGGTAGGTGCCTCACGTTTTGGCGACTATGAAAAATTGGCCGCGCCGTTTTCAAATTACGGGGAGCAAGTAGATGTTTTTGCCCCAGGGTATGAAATCTACTCAACCGTGCCACAGAGCCGATACCAAAGCAATAGTGGAACGTCGATGGCGGCCCCAGTTGTGAGTGGCATTGCCGCGTTGGTTAGAGGAATGTATCCAGAGCTGACTGCAGTACAGGTAAAACAAGTCATACTGCTGTCCAGCATTAAATACGATGAAAAGGTCATTAAGCCGGGGACAAAGAAAAAGAAAGTGCCGTTCGCAACCCTTTCTGATACAGGTGGTGTTGCTAACCTTTATACCGCATTAGCCTTAGCGCAAAGTATTCGCGACAACACTAACGAAATACAAGATTAAGGGCGGAGTGTTAGCTGTGCCTTCGCAAAGATTTGCGTACCGTTGTATCCCTGATTCGGGGCTGCATAGGTGCTGCTTCCGATGTAGTAAATAGTGAACGGCCCAGGCTGGTATTGAAGTAAAGGCTGGAAGAGGTAGTCGCCGGAGAATTGGTTCCATTGTGTGATCAATCGGACTTGAACAAACCTATTGGGGTTATACCTAAGCACGCTACGCCAAATCCACCCTTCATAGATCATGCCGCTTCCGTCACGTTCCCAAAGTGAGCTGTAGTTCCCTGTAAAATTTGCTTGGAAATTGCCATAGAGCTGGAGGTTCATTTCCACCCCGCTGTTTAGTCCATTGCCGATTCGCGGCGCGGCAGTGTTGTAGGCCACGAACTCCCCAACGTTGGCATAAACATTAAGCTTAAAGGCTTGTATAGGACTCCAGCTGGACCATTGCGTCAGGGTGGACATATTTTCGAGCACCGCACCTTCAAACTCTTCCATTATGCCGTGCGTAGCGCCCCCACCGAGCATGAAGTTTCCTGCAAATTGTGCATCCCATTCGAGGGTGAGCTGTTGTTGTTTCCAACGCCCGTCGGGGGTAAAATTAGCACGGCTGCCGGTGGTGATTTGATAAAACTTAACGCGCTGACCGTTGAGTCTGTTGATGTAGCGCTGCTTAAAACCCAACTCATTTCTATTGTTCAACGGCAAAAATCCCATATCAGCGCGGAAGGTTTCTCCCACGTGGGTGTAATAGATGTCTGAGACCCAATGCAGGCTGGTGCGCTGCAGCCCGGTGGCATGAGAAAACCCATGATAACGCTCACCATCAGTAGCGGCAGTGTACTTCCCAAATGTTGCCTCATCTGTGACCCAATCCGTTTCGGGCTCAGCGGTGAAGGACCAAGCGTATTCCCCGGTCAGCCGCCAACTGTCGCTTACATTTTCACGAATAGTTAAGGCGTTGAGATGCCCGGATCCTCCGTCCATGTATATTCTATTGGTGCTGAGGTAGCCCAGATTGGCGCCGTTTTTACGGGGACGAGAGAGCCTGACCACGGAAGCGAAACTTTGCCCAGCAGTGCCTAAAACATCACGATTTTCACCCGGTACTAGATATGGACTAGAGCGGTCGTATCCTGC
>JAHEKP010000048.1 GCA_024638285.1 Cryomorphaceae bacterium | reverse complement strand
GGCCCCTATCTACCGCACAATTTCGTCAGCACAGAAGAGGAAGATCTGCAGATGGAAAAGGAATGCTGGGGTCTCCAATTCACCCAGGAATGGCTTAACAGCTTTAAAGAAAGTGCCTCCCTTCAGCGCCTGTTTCGCGCCATGAGCTACGGCATTAATTTGGGCCAATTCAATCCTGCCGAACACCAAGCCTTCACCACCATCGTCGGCAAAGACCCCCTCCGCAGCATCGGCGCATTTTTCAACCTCATGGCAATGGTTGCTGACCGGCCGGATTTCCTCACGGTCTCCACCAACAACGCCTACTCCAACGTCATGAGCCAAAAGCTTAGTCTACGAATGGAGCGCGTCTCAAAATACATCCAAGATTATTACCAAGGGACCATAACCCTCAGCGAAATCGCCGATGTCGCGAGCATGACCGAACAAAGCTTCAGCCGCTGGTTCCGCCAAACCTCCGGCCTGACTTTCGTAGACTACCTCATGCAGCTGCGTACCACGGTCGCTAGCAACCTCCTCATCAACACAAACAAAGCCATGACGGAAGTAGCTGCAGAGAGCGGGTTCAACTCGAGCTCTTCCTTCAACCGAGCCTTCCTGAAAATCAAGGGATGTTCACCACGGGAATTCCGAAAAAAGAAAAAAATATAACCCCATGAAAAAAGGCCTCGAAATGGAGGCCTTTTTAGTTGCAATTAAATTCAATTCACAGGGATAAACCTATGTGTTTACTCCACCGGCGTGTAGGTCACCGCATGCCTATTGGTAATCAAAAGATTTGCTAAACCTGCAATCACAAGGGATGTACCAGCAAGTAACATTGCATTGATCGGCTCCGCTCCGAACAAGCTTTTATAAATAAACGTCAGAGAGGTTGCCGCGACAATCTGTGGGATCACTATGAACATGTTGAAGATGCCCATGTAGACCCCCATTTTATTTGGATCTAGGGTAGAACTCAACATGGCGTAAGGCATAGAGAGAATGGATCCCCAAGAAAAACCAATACAAACAAATGACAACGTTAACATTGACGGTTCCGTTATGAAGTACATACTTATAAAGCCATACGCACCAGCGAAAAGACTAAACATGTGAACGTACTTGCGATTGATCCGACGTTTCGCCGTCCAGAGCGTTAAAAGCAGTGCAAATAACATAGAACTCAAACCATAATTCCCCATGTAAGAACCCACTTGATTGGAAGCGTCATTAAATGCTTTATCCGCCAATTGGTATGCTTCTATTTGCGACGACGACGACACCGCATATTCAATGGCCTCAGGCTTCGCAGCACCATAGACGTGGTCTGTCAGAGCGGGATTTGCCATCGACCACATGCAGAAAAACGCAAACCAAGAAAAGAATTGGACCACGCCCAACTTCTTCATGGTTAAAGGCATGTTCCCGATGTTCTTCCCAACCTCGCGAAGGGTATTCAACAAGCCAGAATTTTCCTTCTGCTCCGCGCGAAATGCCTCCATATCTTCTGGCGGATATTCGTCTGTAGTAAACACCGTGTAAAGAATAGCCAGCAAGAAAATCCCTGCGCCAATTCCAAAAGCAACCTTGACCGACATAGGAACTACTCCTGGATCTGCCTCATTGCTCACGCCTAAAGAACTGACTAATAATGGTAGATTCGAAGCGACCCAAGTACTCACCCCAATAATCAAGGTTTGCACCACAAAACCAAAGCTCCGCTGACTATCAGGCAATTTGTCCGCAACCAACGCGCGAAAGGGCTCCATGGATATATTCATTGTTGCATCCAAAATCCAGAGTCCTCCTGCCGCAATCCAAAGCGCTGGACTGTGCGGTACAAAAAGCAATGTAATTGAAGCCATAATAGCGCCAATTAAAAAATACGGACGACGACGTCCAAAACGCGGATGCCACGTATTATCGCTCATTTGACCTATAATAGGCTGTACAATAAGGCCTGTTAGAGGCGCAGCAATCCACAAAAGCGGAAGACTGTGCTCATCTGCTCCCAGCGTTTCAAAGATCCGACTCATAAAACCGCCCTGTAAGGCATAGCCGAATTGGATTCCCAGAAAGCCGAAGCTCATGTTCCAAATCTGCCAAAAACTGAGTTTAGGTTTCTGTTGCATACGTTTCAATGTGTTTAGCTTTTAAAGATAAAAAACCCGGCACAAGGCCGGGTTCATAAGTTATAATGTCCCTAGAATTATTGACACTCAATTTGAACATTTACCGCCTCGGTCACGCGATCCGCTCCTGTAGCGAACACTTTTTTCATGGCAATAAATTCTAGGTAATCGATGGTCTTGTTGGCGGGTACTGAGAAGAAGTCCTCAGGAACGATACGCAATTGAAAATTCCCATCGCCCAAATAATCCATCTGTAAATCAGAATTATTTCCCACGTTAAAAGTGTTTTCAATCTGTGCGAAGGTGCCGTCTGTGAATACGACTTTCGCATACATGTAGCAATCGTCAGATGCTAAATTTTGCATGCTCGTCTTTTCTTCGCGCCAGTTTTCATAACGCAAGGTCAAAACATCGTCCGCCATCACTTTTGCAGGGAAATGATAGAATGGATTGCGCTCTGTGGCTGGAGGATCAATAGCGACACTTTGATCGTCAGATTTCACATCCGGATCACCATAACCGCCACCGTCTTTTGCCTTTATGAGAAAATGAATATCTTCTGCATATACTGTGGTAGCGTCCACCTCATAGAAAAGGGTAGGAACAATTTTCCAAGAGAATGTTCCATCTGAATTCTTCGTCATTTTCATAGACTCATTTGAATTCTTCCAAGGTGCAGAGCCGGTACCATTGACATATGGATGACCGTCGGGATGTTCCGAAGGCTTCCAGGTCCATATATACATGTCTTCGCCTGCATCAACCGCCTGCTTCAATAAATCTTGATGGCCTACAGCCAAATCCAAGGCCGCCGGATCAAAGATGATCTCTAACGAATCTGCAGGATCTATATTTTCATCAGGAATAGTGGTGACCTGAGCGCTTGCAGATAAGCCCAAAGTCAAGAGTAAAAGGGTGTTTATTCTTTTCATAATGAGGGCTATTTACGAGTAAACGTTAATTGGTAAGAAACACTCGGCTTATCACAGCGTTCACGAGCGTAAAGGAAAGTTACATGCTGATCAATGCTTCTGGGCATATTCCCTAAGGGCAAAACCAGCAAAATGGAATCCTGAGTCAAGTGTAACTCTGATGGGTATTCCGGCGTGTTGTAACGCCAAGCTCCACCATTGCCAAAAACATCAAAGCCAGGACCTTGCTGGTTCACAGAATACGTGCTGTCGGTATTAAAGGCAACCTCCCATTTGTTCTGAGCATCTAAGTATAAATCACTAACATCACGCGTTTCTGGCACTGGAAGTGTTACGTCTGTCTGCTCGACCATGGTAAGCTCCCACGTTCCTATTATACCCGCACCCGCTTCATAACTTGGGCCAATTGGACCCACTTCCGGCTTACAGGCAGCGAGCGCTAAAAATGCAGCCACTACAATTGTACTAATTCTTGTTTTCATATGCTTCTCTGCTTAGTTGCAGCCTCCTTCTTCGTTATATACAAATCCTTGTGCTGTCCCTTCAAAATTAGGGAATTGCAGCACCATGCCTGGACAATCCCAATCCACGCCACGAATGGTTTGGATCTCACCCAATACCCCCTGGCGCTTGAGTTGGAATAATCGGTCACCTTCAAAGGCCAATTCCAAACGACGCTCCTTCATAACCTCAGCCAATGAAAGGCTGGTTAAATCGGTCACTCCCGCGCGTTGACGCAACGCATTGATTTTTGCCAATCCAGAACCGTCACTATCCCCATTCAAACGAACATTACACTCCGCATAAATGAGGTATAAATCTGATAAATGCAATAGCGGAACATCTAAGAAACTCCCGTCAAATTTACTTACTACATAAAATTCATCGGGTGTACCCGCATTGCGCGCCTCATACCACGATTGGCCACGAAGGTCATTGGTATCAGCGGTTGCCTCTACATATAATGCTTGACTTGCTTTCAATGCAGGGTTCGCGTTTGGATCATCCGAGCGGTAGTTATAAGTGAAGCCTACTCCGCGCTCATCTACAATCGTATCCGTCGCTGAACTTTCGTTCGTGCTCACCAAAGTAAAGATGAATTCCGCAGGTAGGTTGCCATTGGCATGATCCGCAAAACGATTAGTCAACACAGGGTCTAGAGCATATGCTCCTGAATTAATGACCTCAGCCGCTTTTACTTTCGCATTAGCGAAATCACCCATTTCTAAATAGACCTTCGACAATAATGCTTTCGCTGCCATTTGGTTTGCAAAAATTCCATTTGATGAAGGTAGGTCCGCCTCTGCATCCAAAAGATCTTGCTCAATCTGTGCATAGACTTCTCCGACCGTAGCGCGCATCTGTGGCGTCTGATCTGCGCTCACCTTTAAGGGAATCCCTAAATGACTATTGTCTGAAGTATATCCATAAGGAGATGCCCAAATACGTACCACGTGGTAGTGACTCAATGCGCGAATAAATTTTGCCTCCGCCGTTATGCGAGCAACAGCATCAGCCGTTGCACCCTCAAGATCCGCTACCTCTTCAATCAATGTATTCGCGCGGTAGATCGCGATATAAGCATCGCGGTATTCTCCGCCAAACGAACCATTAAAGAACGATGAAGTCCAGCGCCAAATCTGGGCATACTCACCATTTAGGCCTAATGGGTCTGCAATGTGATCCGACATGACCTCAGGGATGTTTTGGAAGCGACCGTTAAAGGCATTTGCCGCCACATCATAGACGCTCACTAGAAGCTGTTCTGCATCTTGAATGTTTAAGATTGCGGAATCTGCTGGGATTTGACTATCGCTGTTCGCTTGAAAATCCAAAATTCGCTCGCACGATGAACTTCCTACTGCGATGGCGATAAGCGCTATAAATACTCTCAAATTTTTCATGATTCGCGCAGATTAAAAATTAATGTTTACACCCAAGTTCACCGTCTTTTCTTGCGGCGGCGTGAGGTAGGTAATGTTCGGAGACATGTTTCTGTCTGTCGCATTCTCGAAATCGCGAGCGATCTCTGGATCCAAACCAATAAAGTTGGTCAACGTGATGAGGTTTGTACCAGTCACATTAACGGTCATGCCTTTAATGTTTTTCAGCTTGCTCTGTGGTACACGGTAACTCAGTTTCACGTTGCGAAGACGTGCGTAGGTTCCATCGTGCAGCCATAGGTTGGTATTGATCCATTCCGTGTTCGCTCCATAAGTGCGGTAATCGCGGCTTAGCTTCGGATAAGTCGCTACATCTCCCGGCTGCTGCCAGCGGTCGAAGAGGTCTGTACGCATGTTCCAATCGGTCACCACGCCCATCTGACGCTTAGAGGAACTGTCGTAGATGTCCCCACCTATAGTAAAGACCCACAAGAAACTAAACTCAAGGTTTTTATAGTTGAATGTGTTGGTCAACCCTCCAATAGCATCCGGCATGACATTACCCACAGCAACGCGATCTTGGAGATCCCATGTGTAGGTCTCTTCACCATCCTTAGTTAGATAGACCGGTAAACCGTTCGTTGGGTCAACGTGCGAGAATTGCACCAGGTAATTGGTACCAATAGGCATTCCCACTACAACCCGCGTATCGTTCGTTCCGCCACTCACCGCATCCGGCGAATACTGCCCGATCGAAGTAATCTCATTGGTGTTGCGTGCAATGTTGAAATCAGTGGTCCAAGTAAAGTTATCCGTTACGATGTTTCGGGATTTTATAGCAAACTCAACCCCGGTATTGAATACACTTCCTACGTTATCCCACCATGAACCGAAACCGGTCGAACCTTGAAGTGTTACGTTCAACAACATGTCGTTGGTTTCCTTGCGGTACCAAGCCAATTCCCCTGTAACGCGGTCGTTGAAAAATCCATACTCCAAACCAACATCATACGTCGTCGAAGTCTCCCAGCGAAGGTTTGCGTTTTCGCGGATCACCGGGTAACGGTACGTTTGACCTGCGTATCCATTGTTCGCTACATTATAATATCCGAACCACTGGTACGATGGAATGGCCGAGTTACCGTTCTTACCTACCGAAGTCTTCAACTTCAAGTAGCTAACGTTAGGTAATCCCGCCATGAAATCTTCTTCTGTGATGATCCATCCAATAGAAGCTGCGGGGAAGTTTCCATATTTATTATTTGGACCAAATTTTGAAGATCCATCACGACGTATCAATGCTTCTGCGTAATACTTTCCTGCGAAGTTGTAGTTAAAACGAGTGAATGCTGATGCAAAGGCATATTCTTCTAGGTAACTGCGTGGGTCATTCACATACTGTCCCGTTTCGCGAATCTGACCTGTGGCCTCACTGTCGTAATATCCATCCCAGCGAAGTATGCGGTTGTATTGGTATTCAGAACCCACTAACCAATTGATGTGATGGTTTTCCCCAATGTCCTTAATGTAATTCGCGGTAGCATTTCCTGAGGTGTTCCACACATCATACGTGTACATATTTGCACGCCCAAGCAAATTGCCTTCTGAATCTTTATAGGTAGGGTCGTAGCCGGCTTTCTCCCAGATGTGATCCTCAAAATGCATGTAATCAAAGGCACCTTGACCTCGAAGCGTCCATGCATCACTTAGTTTATAGTCTAAGGTGAAGTTATTGATCGTGCGGTCTTCAATGGCCGTCCAATCTTTTAATTCACGTTGCGCAACCGGATTTAAGCTTACGCCACCTTTCAACCAGTAGTCTCCCGCTGAAGCAACAACGTTGCCGTCCGCATCGTATTCATCCTCGGCATAACGTACCGGATAGATGGGAAGCGCTCTTGACATGGCTTCGCCGAAACCACCGGACCAAGCCGCATCAATTCTATTATTGATCCCTCGTGAAATAGAGGTGCTAATTCCCAATTTTAGATTTGAGGCTAAATTGTAATCCACATTGAATCGGCCCGAAATTCGCTCGTAGGAGTTTCCAGCTAAGTAACTGTGGTTGTCATTATACGATAGGCCTGCGTAGAAGTTACCCCCTTTAAAGCCTTTTGATGCTGAGAAATCGTAGCCTTGTTTCACGCCCGTACGAATGGTTTCTTGAATCCAGTCGGTTCCTTCAATCGCTTGCGCTTCTGCCCAACTCATTCTATTCCCTGGCAATTCTGGTACCCCAACATTGCCGTCGTTTACCCACGCCTCTTCATACAATTGGAGGTACTCTTCTTTAGAGGCCATGTTTGGCAGCGCAGTTGGCGCGCTTATACCAGTTCTAGCGGAGAAGTTATAGGTGAGTTTTTTAGTCTTTCCTCTTTTCGTTGTGATAAGAACTACGCCGTTGGAACCACGAGAACCGTAGATTCCTGTTGCAGCGGCATCCTTTAATATTTCGACCGATTCAATATCGTTCGGGTTGATCGTAGCCAAAGGATTGGTATTGAAACCCCCACGGTTACCGTTCAAAAAGTAATCCTGTGTTATGGGAATTCCATCCACCACGTATAATGGGTCACCACCTGCAGAAATAGAGGCCACACCGCGAACACGAACCATTGAACCAGATCCGGCAATCCCAGAACCTGTGATGACCTGAACTCCCGCCGCCTTACCTTGTATGGCGTTTTCAAAAGAAGGTGTTGGAATATCAGTAAGCTCCTTGGACTTCAGGCTAACTACAGAGCCGGTTAAATCGCGCTTGCGCGCCACACCATAGCCAACTACAACCACTTCATCGAGCTGCGTTTGCGATGGCTTCATTACCACATTCACCACTTTATTGCTTTGAACAGTAACGGCTTTTATGATTGGCTCGTAACCAATGAAGCTGTAAGTAATGTTGTGTGTTCCCTTGGGAAGATTAAGGGTGTATTGACCATTATAATCGGTCATGGTTCCGCTTTGGTTCTCTACGGTAACGACTACAGAAGGCAATGCCTCATTGTATTCGTCTACTACAGTTCCAGTAACTGTCTGTGCTACAATTGACTGGGCGAAGAAAAAACTAAAACAGAAGAGTAAAAAACGAGAGGTGCTTTTCATCTGCTTACGCTTATTAAGTTATAAAGTCAAATGTACACTTTAAGCGCCTTTAAGTAAAGCCTCCAGCGTGGACCCGTTAACAGAATGCGCCCACTATTTATCCTAAACGGCACTCGTTTTAGAGAAAATTGGGAAATTAAACCTTGATGCGGTACAATCTAGCCGGCTTGTGCAAAACATTGTCTTGCTTTTCATCCGTTGCCTCAACCAGTTTTTCGCGGACCACTTTTTTTCTAAAATTCCTTTTGTCCAATTCCTCTTGAGTAATGGCTTCGTGCAACTGCTGCAGTTGGTTCAAGGTGAACTTCCTAGGAAGCAGTTCGTAACCGCTGTGGTTCAATTCAAAATGCCGCTGCAATTTCCACAACGCAACTTCAACAATCTCATTGTGATCAAATGCCAATTCTGGAACATCCTGAATATCACACCACAAAGCTTCGCCAGCAAAACTGGCTGGATTGGGAACGAAGTCATCCATCTTCACCAAGGCATAATAAGCAGTAGTAATTACACGCTCTGAAGGATCCTTCCTGTACAATTCCAGCCATTTCCTATCCTTAGGATCGTTTACACGAGCTGGATCACCGAAAGTGTGATACTGCTTTAACGTAACATTTCTTAGTGTGGCCAATTCATATAAGACGCGGTCTGCAGCATCGTCTAAGCTTTCGTTTTTTAAAATCAAATCGCCGGGTAAACGTTTTCTCAACATCCCCTGGCCAATATCTTTTTCTTCAATTAGTAAGACGTTGAGTTTTTCGCCATCAAAACCGAAGATAACGCAGTCTACACTGATGTTTGAATTGAGTTCAAATTGCTGTGGCATAGCAGTCTTTGCTTGTATTTAGGTAAAATTTGCGGCTTTTAAAGATAAGAACAAAAAATTAATAAGTGTAACATTTACACTTAGTTATTATCTTTGCGCCTATGTCTACAGAAATTAACAACATCGCAGTGCTGACTTCCGGTGGCGACGCACCTGGAATGAACGCCGCTATTCGAGCGGTTACCAGGACCGCTTTGTACCACGGTAAAAGGGTCTTCGGAGTCTACCGCGGTTACGAAGGCATGATTGAAAACGATATCGTTGAGCTTTCTAGCTCAAGCGTAAAGCACATTCTAGCCCTTGGCGGAACGTTCCTAAAAAGCGCGCGTTCTCAGGAATTCAGAACCTTAGAGGGTCGTGCAAAGGCCGCGAAGAATCTTCGCGATAGAAACATTGATGCACTCGTAGTAATCGGTGGTGATGGATCGTTTACCGGCGCCCTAAAACTCGCAGAGGAGCATGGCATTAAAGTGATTGGAGTGCCCGGCACCATTGATAACGATTTATTCGGTACAGATTACACCATAGGTTACGATACGGCTACCAACACCGTGATCGAAAGCGTTGATAAAATTCGCGACACCGCTTCCTCTCATAACCGCTTATTCCTAGTGGAGGTAATGGGAAGAGATACCGGATACATTGCCGCTTCAACCGGTCTTGCAACAGGTGCTTTGAGTATTATTCTTCCGGAAAAGAAAAACACCTATGAAGAGTTGTTTTCGGATTTGCGAAGTGCTCAAGCGAATAAAAAGACTTCGAACATCATCATGGTTGCTGAAGGCAATCATTTAGGTGACATCTTTGAAATCGCATCTGCGGTTCGAAAAGAATTCCCGTCCATTGACGTTAAAGTGACGACCTTAGGGCACACTCAACGCGGTGGTTCTCCTTCCACCAACGATCGTGTTTTAGCTTCTGTTTTAGGACATTATGCGATCAAAGGCTTGATCGAGGGACGAGAAAAAGTCATGTCGGGCATGATCAATCAAAAAGTCGTCTTTACTCCACTAGAAGATGCCATTTCCAAGACCACAGAATTGGACTACGAAATGCTAACTATTGCTAAAATTCTAGCCACATAACACATCAAATTATGAGTACAAAAATCGCAATCAACGGCTTTGGCCGAATCGGACGTTTAACTTTTCGCAACCTTATCGAAAGTGATAAAGTTGAGGTAGTCGCCATCAATGACCTCACTGCAGTAGATATGCTTGCACACCTTTTGAAATACGACAGTGCACACGGTCGTTTCAATGGTACCGTGGCGCACACTGAAAACAGCTTGATCGTTAATGGTAAAGAAATCACCATCTATGCGCAACGCGATCCAGAAACGCTTCCTTGGGGTGAGATCGGCGTAGAAGTAGTTGTTGAATCTACGGGTTTCTTCACCAACGCAGAAGGTATGGGCAAACACATTACTGCCGGTGCTAAAAAAGTAGTCCTATCTGCTCCTGCAAAGGATGATGTTAAGACTGTGGTATTAGGGGTAAACGATGCGGATATCACTGAAGACGATGTGATGTTGAGTAACGCTTCATGTACTACCAACTGTTTGTCTCCAATGGCAAAAGTATTGGATGAGAAGTTTGGTATCGAAAGCGGTTTCATGTGTACTATCCATGCGTATACGTCTGATCAGCGCATCCAAGATGCTCCGCATTCAGACAAGCGTCGCGCGCGTGCTGCTGCAGTAAATATGATTCCAACTTCTACTGGAGCAGCGAAAGCGGTTGCTTTGGTCTTGCCACAGTTGAAAGGAAAACTCGACGGATATGCAATGCGCGTTCCTACCATCACTGGTTCTGCAACTGACCTTACCGTCCAATTGAGCAGAGAAGTTACTGCAGAAGAAATCAACGCAGCAATGAAAGAAGCTGCTGAGGGCCCATTGAAAGGCATTCTTATGTACACTGAAGATCCTATCGTTAGCTCAGATATCGTTGGTGACAAGCACAGCTGTATTTTCGACGCAGGCGTTACTAGCGCTAAGGGAAACCTGGTGAAAGTTCTCGGATGGTACGATAACGAAGCTGGTTATTCTGCACGTTTGGCAAATCTTGTAGAGCGTTTAGCCTAAACATTTAATACTGGACCGCGCCTTAATTCGGCGCGGTCCGCTATTTTTGACTGTATGATACTTATCGCCGAAAGTGGTTCTACAAAATGTGATTGGGTGGTTCTGAACCCTGATGGGTCGGAACACAAAAGATTCTCTACCATGGGATTCAACCCTTATTTCCACTCCGCGCCCTTTATTCATGAGGAGCTTAGCGGCAATGCGGTGGTTTCAAAAATCCACAACGGTGTAGATTTCGTTTACTTTTACGGCGCTGGCGCATCTAGCGAAAGCCTCAAGGACATCATTCACGACGGCCTCAAACGCGTTTTCAAAAACGCCATGATCAATGTCGATCATGATTTAGTCGCAAGTGCCTATTCCACCTACACTGGTGAACCCGCAATTACTTGTATCCTAGGTACAGGGTCAAACAGCTGTTATTTTGACGGCGAAACTGTAAGTGATGAGGTACCGGCATTGGCTTATATTCTAGGGGATGAAGGTTCTGCCAGTTATATTGGAAAACGGCTCGTTTCAGATTTCTTATACAAGCGCCTCCCAGAAGAAATGTCCCGTGATTTTTTCGATACCTACGGTTTAGATAAAGATGAAATCATCACAAGTGTGTACAATAAACCTAATGCCAACGTTTATCTCGCCTCATTCAGTCGTTTCGCAGGTAAACACATGGAACATCCTTATGTAAAAATGATTGTTCGTGAAGGATTTGCGAAATTTGCAGACATTCATATAGGTTGTTTTGCCAATGCGACGGAAGTTCCGGTGCATTTCGTAGGCTCTGTAGGTGCCATCTTCCACGAAATTCTTGAAGAGGTTTTGGAAGAGCGTGGATTCCGTTTAGGCCAAATTATGCGTAAACCCGTAGATGGCTTAATACAATACCATTTAGACTATCTAAACATCCTAAATGCCTACCAGGTATAAAACCAATGATTAAAGGATTTCTCTTTGATTTAGACGGCGTTATTGTGGATACCGCCGTTTTTCATTTTCAAGCGTGGCGCAGACTTGCGCAAAAATTGGGTGGCGATTTTACCGAAGCACAAAACGAACAACTCAAAGGAGTTAGCCGTGTAGATTCACTTAAGAAAATTATGGAGTGGACAGGGGCGACTGTTTCCGATGAAGAGTTTCAATCGCTGATGGAGTTGAAAAATGAATGGTATCTTGAATTGGTTACCCAACTCAGCGCGAAGGATGGGTTGCCCGGCGCAGTGGATTTTTTGCACCAAGCAAAGGCACATGGTATTGGGATTGCACTAGGTTCGGCATCAAAAAATGCTCCGCTCATTTTAGATAAAATGAACTTACTACCCCTTTTCGATGCGATAATTGATGGGAATAATGTGGTAAATGGCAAACCGCATCCTGAAGTATTTTTGAAAGGCGCAGAAGCACTGGGTCTGACGCCGGCTGAATGCATCGTCTTTGAAGATTCTATAGCCGGAGTACAGGCTGCAAAAACAGGTGGAATGTCTTGTGTGGGGATCGGAACACCTGATATATTAGGTGGGGCGGACCTTTATTTTAACGCATTGGGCGAAACCACTCCTGAAGAACTTCTGCGCGCACTATAACTGCGCAAAGAAAGTACCATGTTCAACAAATACACCGAGGTTCATCCTTGGAAAATCATTGAAAAAGGCTGGAATGCTTCCAACCACCCGAAAAGTGAAAGTCTATTTTCTATAGGCAACGGCCGCATGGGCCAACGGGCAAATTTTGAGGAGACCTACACCGGAAAAAGTTTACAAGGTTCCTACATCGCAGGGGTGTACTATCCCGACAAAACAAGAGTAGGTTGGTGGAAAAACGGGTACCCGGAGTACTTCGCCAAAGTACTCAACTCCTGCAACTGGATTGGTTTAAAAATTACAGTGGATGGTGAAACTTTAGATCTAAACACCGCCACTGCAGTCACCGATTTTTACCGCGAACTTGATATGCAGAGTGGACTTTTGAATCGCTCTTTTCAAGCGACTCTTCCTTCCGGAAAAGTAGTCGCTGTACGTACTGAGCGATTCGTAAGTATTGTTAAAGACGAGATTGGAGCACTGTCTTACAGCATTACTCCTATCAACTTCTCTGGTTCCATTGAACTGTGTTCTTACCTAGACTTTGATGTGGAAAACGAGGACAGTAATTACGATGAGAAATTCTGGGAATCGGTCAGCTGTGGTCAAGAGCATGGGACCAGCTATGTACATGCAAAAACAAAGAAAACAGGCTTTGAAGTAAGTGTTGCCATGCGTAACACAGTTTCTATTGACCACGCGCCAGTCGCTTGGAATTCCACCACTGAAGCGACTCACATGTACGTATGTGAATGTGCGGTATTCAATGTTCAACAAGGGCAAACTCTTCAGTTAGATAAATTTGCTGCGGTTCTTTCTAGTATGAATCACACCTCAGCGTCATTGGATGAAGCTGCTGCTAAAAGCGCCTTTGAAGCGCAAAGTATTGGCTTTACTTCGTTGCGTGATGAACATGCTGCAGCTTGGCACAACAAATGGGAAACCTCTGATATTGAGGTAGACGGCGACGCGGAGGCACAGCAGGGCATCCGTTTCAACATCTTCCACATGAACCAGACCTTCACGGGTGTGGACGATAGATTAAACATCGGTCCTAAAGG
>JAHEKP010000037.1 GCA_024638285.1 Cryomorphaceae bacterium | reverse complement strand
TAGGGATTATCACTTTCTTCAGGAATAAGATTTCATCAAACACTTCCTTCTCTTTCATCTCCCACTTCCGAACCATTTGTTTACGTCTCTTCAGTTCTTGAAGTTCCTTCTCAATCCGTTCTTCATTCTTTTCTATCCAAGAGAGGTGTTTATTCCTATTACGATTGTGATTTCTTAACTCGTAGAGTCTCTTCCTATCGTCCTCAGAGATAGAATCTATATCCTCAATCCATTGTATGAAGTAATCGTAGTTCTCGTTCATCATAGTTTTAACATTCACACTCTACGAAATGCAAAATACAAATTTATCGTAGAGTGTCTCACTACCTTACGTAAGTAATGAGAGAGATGATGAAAACACGAGAGTTCTACGAAAAACGAAATGGTCAATTAGTCAAGGTTCAATGGTTCTATAACGAATCTGGTAGAATCTCAATTGTAACTAAAATCAAAAATTAGAAATGGTATAGGAAAAGATACGATGAGGAGAAACGAGGTTTCAAGTCATCACCAGTAGTCAGGTTTCAACTCAGAATGGAACCAAACGAGGTAGGTACTCTACTCGTGAATTGAGTCCAAAATCAAATAATAACTAAATACCTCTCGGAGTATAGGAAACCGAGGAAAGATTATGAAACAAGGAAGAAATGAAATGTGTAATTGTGGTTCTGGTAAGAAGTTCAAAAAGTGTTGTATTCACAACATATCAAATACTACTGAAAAGTTGGTCAATGATGTATCAATTGAAATTTCAAACACTACTGAAAGAATAGTTTCGACTAATGATAATTTCGAGAATTCTGATGACATTAAATATGTCACATCAGTTGGTAACCTACCCAATTCGATAAAATCACGAATCAAAAAGTATACAAACAAGTTCCCGAGTAAGGTTGGTCAATGTTTTTACAATGGATGTTTGTTGTCTTTAAATGTACCAGGGGTAAGAATTGTTTACGGGTGGTACTCCACACCAATTGCTAAAAATGTTTTTTTACAACACCTAAATAATCAGGATTTCTCAACCTATTTAGATACAATCAATTCTCTTCCATTTTTCTTCAATATGAGAAATATAGAAGATAAATTCATTGAAGTATCACATACAATAAAAGGTGGTGGTAAGATGGTAATAGAACCAAATAAAAATGTTTTCTGGGTGACACATTGTTGGAATGAATTTGAAGGGAAATATTTTGATAATACTGTAGAAACTTCACGAAGAAATGGAGATATGAAACATTGGGTTAATTATAAAGTTGGGTCTATTATCAATCAGGAAGAAATCTTTAATCAACACATTTCAAAGAACCTATACACCGAAACGATATATCGTTGTTTAAATTAAGAGAATACTTTAATTCAAGATTAAATTGGAAGTAGTCACTTTAAGAGTATACCCCAAATGATAGTTTGAGAAACTGTTCTAACCTTTGGATTTCTCGTGATTTATTACTATATTAAGGTATAAACCAATACACCCTTAAATAGTAGCAAATGAAAGTCCTTTATTCACGGGTTAGTTCAGAATCTCAAAACGAAGAACGACAAGTTCAGAAGACCGAAGGGTTTGATTATGTTCTCGTAGATAAGTGTAGTGGTCTTATACCACTTTGGGAACGACCCCAAGGAAGTCAAATCAAAAAACTAATTGACTCCGAACTACTCACCCATTTAGAAGTTCACTCCATTGACCGTCTGGGTAGAAATACCATTGATGTACTCTCCGTATGGAAAGAACTCACCGAGAAAGGTGTAATGGTTGTTTGTAGAAACCCCTCTCTCCGAAACTTGGATGAGAATGGTAAGGAAGACAAGTTCTCCCAACTTATGATGTCTATCCTTTCTACGATGTCTGACTTTGAAAGGTCACTCATTAGAGAACGACAAATGGAAGGAATCCGATTGAGAAAAGAGAAAGGTCTCTATAAAGGAAGACAAATAGGAACGACTGAATCAACTGAACGATTTCTATTAAAACCAAAGAACCAGGAGATTGTCAAACTCCTTGAACGAGGTTTGAAGTACTCGGAGATTCAAAAGATTCTTGGATGTAGTCCGAACTTGATTCGGAAGGTTAAGGAGTTATCCTAAAAGGGAACTCACCAGTAGGTATGAAAACCCACCCTTATTGGGGTGGGTTTTTCTTTTATAGAAATTCGGACTTTAACTTATTAAAGGTGTAAACGACAAAAGTGTTTACAAGATGACTTTGATATCTAGTTCACTCAATCGAATCTCATCCGACCTATTCAACCTTTCCTCACGAACGTTCCCTTTTTGATAAATACCATAAACAATGACATTGGTAAAGGTTTTACCATAAGGAGATTTCAATCCTCTTTCATTAAGGTAATGACTTATTCTTCTATACCCTAGAGGGGTAAGATTACACTCCTTTAAAGTCTTAATCTGGGTATACAAATAGACTTGATAATCAGAATATACACTCCTCCAAAGGTGAGTTGTAATTACTGATAATGAGAAAGTTATTGTGTAAAATCGGGGGTAAGAATTTTGATTTTGTATTACTACTCCACGGTAACCGATTTTGCCAGGTTTCGAGGTCTATCAACATCACAGCCTCTCATCACAGCAATGTAGTAGCTCAAAAGCTGCAATGGAATAACCGTCAATAGCGGTGTAAGGGCCTCTAATGTTTCTGGAATTTCGATCACGTGATCTGCGCTATTGATGACCTCTGTATCGCCTTCAGTTACAATCGCAATGACTTTACCTTCACGAGCCTTAACCTCTTGAACATTACTGACCAATTTCTCGTAGTGCCCATTGCTTGGTGCAACCACTACCACTGGCATGTTTTCATCAATCAAAGCAATGGGTCCGTGCTTCATTTCCGCCGCTGGGTAACCCTCCGCATGGATATATGAAATCTCTTTCAACTTCAATGCACCTTCTAGAGCGATAGGGAAATTCACGCCACGTCCTAAATAAAGCGCATTTGAAGCATCTTTATACAACGCGGCTATTTCTTCGATGTGTTCTTTAGATTCGAGCACCTTCTCTACTTTCTTCGGAATAACACTCAGTTCGTTGATCAACGCACGGTATTCAGAAGTAGAAAATTCTCCACGGATTTTTCCTAGCTCAAGCGCCATCATGGTAAGTACTGTAACCTGAGATGTAAATGCTTTAGTAGATGCCACGCCTATTTCCGGTCCAGCATGAGTATAGGCTCCTGCGTGGGTTTCGCGTGAAATCGTGGATCCGGGAACATTACAGATGCCAAAAACCATGGCTCCGGCTGCTTTGGCCATTTTAATTGCTGCTAAGGTATCAGCGGTTTCACCACTTTGAGAAATGGCAATGACGATATCGTTCTCACGGATGATGGGGTTACGGTAACGGAATTCTGAACCGTACTCTACCTCAACTGGAATTCTAGCAAACTCTTCAAATAAGTATTCTGCCACCAACGCACTGTGCCAAGAGGTACCACATGCCGTCATAATAATTCGATCAGCGTTTCTGAACTTATCCGCATATTCCTCAAGCCCCGACATTTTAATCATGCCTTGCTCGGGTAATAAACGACCTCGGAAGGTATCGTAGATTGCTCGCGGCTGTTCATAAATTTCCTTCATCATGAAGTAGTCGTAACCGCCTTTTTCAATGCTTTCGAGATCCATTTGAAGGGCGTGAATAGTAGGTTCTACCGATAGATCGCTTTCAATCATTCGAATAGAAACCTCACCTTCTGCGGTAAGACATGCCATCTCACCATCTTCCAGATAAATGGCATCTTTCGTATATTCTAAGAAAGGCGTTGCATCTGAACCTATAAATTTTTCATTCACTCCTAGGCCGATCACTAAAGGCGATCCCAATTTTGCTACGACAATCTCCTGTGGAAGATTCTTATCATAAATACAAATCGCATAGGCACCCACAACCTGTGTCAATGCTAGGCGAACGGCTTTGCGCAGTTTACATCCTTCTTCTTTTTGAACGTATTCAATAAAGTTTACTAGGACTTCGGTATCTGTTTCACTATGGAAAATATACCCTTTGCCTTGGAGTAGATTTTTTAAACTCTGGTAATTCTCGATAATTCCATTGTGTACCAATACCAGGTCACCGGAATTACTTACGTGAGGATGCGCATTCTCATCTGACGGCTGACCGTGTGTGGCCCATCGTGTATGTGCAATGCCCGTTGATCCGGAGGTGTTATTCGCAAGCGCATGCTCCTCCATTGCGACCACCATTCCCTGCTTCTTATATATGGCAATCTCGCCATTTTGGGCTAAGGCTACTCCTGAACTGTCATAACCACGGTACTCAAGACGCTTGAGACCGTTCACGAGAATAGGGAACGCTTTTCTGTCCCCAATATATCCTACAATACCACACATAGTGCCGTTAGTTTAAAGGTTTGGTGGGGCTAAAATACGTGTTTCCTACTCCGATTTTGTATAGTAGACATTAAATTCTACCGGAATGGTCGGGTGAAGACCACCACCTAAAACAACACGAGCCGCACTTGAATTTGAACTTGCTGGCGTTAGAATGACAGGAAAGATTTCTTCCTTCTCATTCACAAAGTCATGAACCATACGCGTCACATTGAAACGGTAACGGAATTCACGTAAATCCGCAAGATTGATTGCACCACCGGCCGGATTAATCGGGCTTGTGTAATCCTTGATCAACGCTTGAGCAGAATCCTGATCTTGTAAAATGAGGAGTGTGTTTGGAAGCGTATACGGAGATGCCGTCCCCTGCAAGACGTGTGCAATAATCTCTGCACGGTTAATGCTATATCCTTTTCCAATGAGTGTATCTAGACCAGGAAATTCAAGGACTGTACGCGCACCGCCAGCGCCTTGTGTATAGGTAAGTAATTCTCCATTTACCGTGTCTTGCATATCCATAGCAAAATCTGCGGCTGTGAAATCATTCTCGTAGGTGTTAAAGGAAAGTCCTGGATCACCAAAATTCTGACCAAAGGTCATGGTGAAGAGCTTAGGAACCGTATCCTGCGATCCGGTATGATAGAATAATTGGATTGCGCTACCAGAGCTGGTAAGATTAAAAAAAGACAAGGCGCTGGTTCCTGTTCCAGCATCTCTGAAATGCAAACCAGGAACTGCTTCTACAAAGCTCTCATTATCAATCAAAAAGTCTTCACCAGCAATGGCAGGGTCAAACAAATTTGCTTGGAAGTAAGCGGGATCCAGGTCAAATGTGAGGTAACCTACACTGGTATCAATTCCATTGAAAACAGGAACAGTAGGATCGATCATTAGCGTCGTATCCATGATGGACGGGCCTAAAACGGGCATGTTATTGCTGTAGTAGTTGATGGTATCCGACATGGGTGCTATGACCGGCAACACCTGGAGGTGAATAGAATCTCCACGAACCCCATAAGTGTTTTGGTAAGTCAAACGTACTTTAACAGAATCACAAACGGTGCTATCACCAAAATCTGGAGATAGTTTTGATAGCAGCATACGTGTGGTAAAGGCAGCGTTTAATTTTCCAAAGATGGGATCATTAAGGTTACCTAGCGCAACAGCAACGGGGTTTTTTGTAGTTATGCTGTCCCAATTCGTAGTGTATGAAACAACCTTAAAGGTTAACTTCTCACCCAATTCAGGGCGATCTTCAACAAATTTTCCCGCGCCAATTTCGCCGTTGCTTTTTTCACAACTGCTGCTAAACAGAGCCAGCCCAACGAAGGCCAGGAATCCTAGGAGGGAATTATTCAACGTCTTCTTCAACCAGTAGTGATTCATAAACTTTGATGGCTTCTGCTGGATCCTCAGGGAAATTTTTACCGTCGATACAAGGAATATCGTTTGCCTTACAGAACTCCTCTACGTGTCCTGTATTTTCTTCACCAAGAATCACCACATCAGCATATTTAGCTGCCAATAACTGCAAATCCTCACAAGTCGGCGCTTCTAAACCTTCGCAAAGCGCTGGGTCGATCTCATCAAACTCCATTCCCGACTTTAAATTAGGACCTAGGGTACCATCAAAACCATTGTCATATGCTGAGAATACAATCTTAGCATCCTTAAAAATAGGATTATCCGCTTGGAATAGACGTAAATACATGGGTACTAGAGCTGACATCCAACCGTGAACATGAATCACATCCGGCTTCCAACCTAACTTTTCTACGGTGTCAATAGCACCTTTTGAGAAGAAAAGCGTGCGTTCGTCATTGTCTTCAAACTGCTTGCCTTCTGCATCAGCATACGTGAACTTGCGCTTGAAGTATTCCTCATTATCTATGAAATACACCTGCATACGCGCTCCTGGTACAGATGCCACTTTGATGATCAGAGGCATGTCCATATCGTTGATTACAACGTTCATACCGCTCAAACGAATCACCTCGTGTAACTGGTGCCTACGCTCGTTAATGACGCCAAAGCGTGGCATAAAAACGCGCACCTGGTGACCACTGTCGTTCGTCTTCTTAGCCAAAGCTAGAGTCGTACTTGAAATGGTGTTTTCAGGTAAATACGGATGAATTTCTTGTGAAACGAATAATACGCGCTTGCTTTCCATAGGAGAAAGTATATTTAAAATAGGGTGCAAAGATACCTATTTTCGCCCTTTATATCAAAGAATGGGCTAGATTTGGAGCCCTTTTAACACTTATGGAACACATTCGCAGCATTGAGGAGTTAGTGCGCTGGAAATCTGAAGGTCACGAAAAAAAATTAGGCTTTGTTCCCACCATGGGCGCATTGCACGATGGCCACCTAAGTTTAGTTCGTTTAAGTCAATCGAAATGCGATCGAACATTGGTGAGTATTTATGTCAATCCTACACAATTCAACAACCCCGAAGATTTAGCCAAATACCCCAACACTCTTGAATCTGATCTACAAGCTTTAGAAATGATGGGGTGTGACGCTGTGTTTTTACCGGATGCGCAATTACTCTATCCACAGGGATTGAAGTCCAGAGATTTTGATTTTGATGGACTGGACCGCAACATGGAAGGAGCCGGGCGACCTGGTCATTTTGAAGGCATGGCGACGGTTGTAACCCGCTTTTTCGAGTTAATCGGACCCGATTTAGCCATTTTCGGCGAGAAAGACTTCCAGCAACTCAGCATTATCCGAAATGTAGTTGCGAAAGAGCACTGGCCCGTAGAGATTGTACCAGCCGCCATTTCAAGAGAAGCAGATGGACTTGCAATGAGCAGTCGAAATATGCGACTTTTGCCCCAAGAACGCGAGGATGCTGCGCAAATTTATGCCGTACTAAGTAGTGCTGTGTCCAAACTAAACCCTGCAGAAACGACCCCAAAAGAATTTGAAAGAGAGTGCGCTAAAGCTTTGAATAAAGTACCGTCTATTCACGTGGAATATGTGAGCTGCTGCGATGCCCTTACCCTTGAACAGGTGGATACATTTATTACCACCCGTTCCACACGAGTTTTTGCTGCAGTGCAATGCGGAAAAGTCAGACTCATTGATAACCTTCCTCTTTTTTAAACTACTTTTGCCGCATGCAAATAGAGGTTGTAAAAAGTAAAATTCATAGGGTCCACGTCACTGGGGCAGAGCTGGATTATATAGGTTCTATTACCCTAGACACCGAACTCATGGACGCCGCAGGAATTCTACCTGGGGAGCGTGTTTATATTGTAAACATCAATAACGGTGAGCGTTTTGATACATATACCATTGCGGGAACGCCAGGAGCAGGTGAAGTCACCTTAAACGGCCCTGCTGCGCGTCGTGTTCAAAAAGGCGATATCATAATCATTATTGCTTACGCTCACATGAGTCCTGAAGAAGCCAAATCTTTCAAACCGAGCATCGTTTTCCCGAACGAGACTACGAATCGCCTCGTTTAATGTCGGGTTGGGTTAAAAAGACTGTGCAATATGTACTCTTCTTGAGTATTGGCGTTGCATTGTTGTACCTAACCTTTAAAAATGTAAATCCCGTAGACCTATGGAACAACCTCAAGGAGGTGCCAATAAGCGGGCTTTTACTGGTCATAGCTATCGGTTTCATAGCCATCATTTTTCGTGGATTGCGTTGGGTACAAATGCTCCAAAGCCTGGGCTATGAAGTGCAAGGCGCGCGCGCGATAGCTGCAGTTGCCTTTAGCTACCTTGTAAACTTAGTCACGCCTCGCGTTGGGGAGGTAGCTCGTTGTACGGCCCTGAACAGAACAGATAAAGTCCCTATCGATAAACTCGTGGGTACAGTGGTTTTAGAACGTGTCGTGGACACGCTATTGTTTGCCGTAGTTACCTTAAGTACGGTACTTATATCCGGAGATGAATTGCGCGATTTTATGGCGCAAAGTGGTGCTCAAATTCCGGAGCTTTCTGTTGCCGGTTCCGTAGTTGTAATCAGCGTTCTGTTTGCGATTTTCGCAGTCGTAGTATTCACAAGGAAAATCTGGATGCAATGGACTGTGGCGCAGAAAATTGCTGGATTTGCCACTGGAATGATTACTGGCCTGCGCAGTTTGCGTACCGTGAATAACAAACCCCTTTTTTGGTTTTATTCAATAGGGATTTGGACCTGTTACGTAGCCACCATAGCTATTGGCTTCACCATTGTAGAAGGTGTTCAAGGCATTGGCCCAGATCAGGCATTCTTCGTTAGCGTAGCTGCAGGATTGGGATTTGTTATTCCAGTACCCGGTGGAATTGGCGCATACCACTACCTAGTCTCTAAAGCGCTTGTTGTGCTGGGGCTCTCCCCATTTATCGGCACATCGTTTGCCACCCTTATCCATAGTTCGCAAAGTTTAATGTTTGTCTTTACCGGCGCCTTAGGCTTTGTTTTTCTCTATTTTGCAGGAAGAAAATAAGTCTTCCTCATGGCAAAGCAGAAAAGTATTTTTAATTGTACCCAGTGTGGCACTCAACACAGCAAGTGGATGGGACAATGCCAAGGCTGTAAGGAGTGGAATACACTCGTTGAGGAAGTTGAACTCAAGAGTAAACCAGACCCGCGTGCTTGGAGCGGGGAGCAAGCCGCATCAAAACCCATTCGCATAGAAGACGTTGAACACACCAGCGTACAGCGATTTCCCATCCAGGATTTTGAGTTTTCACGAGTTTTAGGTGGAGGTGTTGTGCCGGGTTCTGTAACCCTCCTAGGTGGTGAACCTGGGATAGGGAAAAGTACCCTTTTACTCCAATTGGCCCTAAGTTTTAGTGGTACAGTGGCCTATATTTCGGGAGAAGAAAGTCCCTCACAGATAAAATTACGCGGTGAGCGAATTGGTAAGGCGGTAAGCGAATTGTATTTGCTCAGTGAGACAAAGACGGATGCGATTTTTAACCACTTAAAATCGGTCCGACCGCATTTGGTGATTGTAGATTCCATTCAAACACTGCACGTACCCCATGTAGAAAGTACGCCCGGCTCAGTCGCACAAATTCGAGAGAGCGCTGCAAGTTTTATTCGCTATGCTAAAGAAACGGGTACGCCGGTACTGCTTATAGGTCATATCAATAAAGAAGGCAGCATTGCTGGTCCTAAAATTCTCGAGCATATGGTCGATGTGGTGCTCCAATTTGAAGGCGACCCCAACCTACTGTATCGCATTCTTCGTGCACATAAAAACCGATTTGGTTCTACCCATGAAATAGGCCTATACACCATGGAGCAAGGCGGTCTATACGGCGTAGAAAATCCCAGCGAATTGCTCGTTACAAAACAGCACGACGGCCTCAGCGGTAATGCGGTTGCTGTAATGGTGGAAGGCGTTCGCCCTATGCTTATTGAATTACAAGCGCTCTGCTCTACTGCCGTGTACGGTACACCTCAGCGTTCAACAACTGGGTTTGATACGCGCAGACTCAACATGTTACTTGCCGTTCTGGAGAAACGCTGCGGCTTCAGATTGGGTCAAAAAGATGTCTTTCTAAACGTTACCGGCGGTTTGAAAGTTGACGATCCAGGGCTAGATCTTGCTGTGGTTGCAGCCATCTTAAGCTCAAATGCAGATGAACCCATTACGGGAAAAGTTTGCTTTGCAGGTGAGGTGGGTTTGACCGGCGAAGTTCGTCCTATAACACGGGTGGAGCAACGCATCAAAGAGGCAGAAAAATTAGGCTTTGAGACCATCTATGTCAGTGGACACCACCAGATAGAAAAATCCCACTACGACATTGCCATAGTGGGATTAAAGAAAATCGAAGAGCTGGTGCAAGCCCAGTTCCAGTAAGATTTAGTTTCCGCCTTCCAATAGGTTGGCCAATTCTGTCAAATCCGGTGTCAATATAATTTCCGTCCGGCGATTGATCGCTTTGTTTTCCGGCGTATCGTTTTCCACTAATGGAATGAATTCGCCACGTCCCGCCGCAGTGATACGCTCTGGATTCAATCCTTGATTAGTTGTCAAAATTTTCACCACATTCGTCGCGCGCATTACACTCAAATCCCAGTTATCGCGCACCTGACTTTGACCTCGGTACGGATCATTATCTGTATGCCCTTCCACTAAAACAGTGATATCATTGTTTTCCGCTAGTACACGTGCTAAATTTTCTAAGGCCACCTGTCCCTTTGGCGCTACATCCCAAGAACCTGGAGCGAACAACAAGCTGTTTTCTAGGCTCACATACACTTTACCATCGCGCATATTCACCGTCAAGCCTTTGCCGTTAAAACCAAGAAGCGCATCGGCAACTTTTTGACGAACAAAGGCAACTGTACTGTCTTTACGACGGATCACGCCTTCCAATTCGTCCACCCTACGCTTTCCTTTCTCAAGAAGCAACCGTTCGGTGTTCAAACTGTCCTCCTTCGCTTGAAGTCGGTTTTGAAGACTGCTCAACTGATCCATAAGTGCTTTGTTCTCACGAGCACTCGCAGCGATCAAAGAACTGTTGTTATCAAGCAAGTAGTCGTATTGCTTTGACAAGCGGTCGTATTTAGTTTGAAGAACACGTAGTTCATCAAATTTAGTCGTAGTATCCGCAACTAATGTTTTGTTATCACGACGCGCCTCTGTTAAAGTGCGTTGAAGCTCCGTATTCTCCGCAGCGCGGGATTCACTTTTCTGGCGCAATTGGTCCGCTTCATTGTTCAAAAGATCGTATTTATCCTGCAAGGTCTTGTGCACTTTAGTGCTTACACAAGAAGTCCCTAAAAACCCGGCAAGCGCAAGAATGAGTAGCTTTTTCATAGTTTATTTTAATTCAACAGCAACGGTTCCCACGAGGTAAGAATCGGTCATAATAGCAAGCGTATAGATGCCTGGCTCTAAATCTACAGGTGCGTCAATCGCACGCTTCGCGTCAATGCAAACTTCGACTGCTTCGCCTTGGAAATTCACGACTGCTTTACCGTTAAAACCCGATTGTTCACCGCCGACTATGGCCTGATTCTGTTCTGGGGCATCTACAGGTTTACCATTTTCGCCAATCCATTTTACGTAAAGCGTTTCTTCACCTTTTACGGCAATTCTGTTTTTAGCTAGCGTAATGCACGCAGTAATTCCGTCTGCTTTTTTAGCACGACGTGTTCTGCGCATTTTATTATTTCCTGCTACACGGAACGCCTCTGTTGTAGAAGTAGCGATGACCAATTGCTTTCCTTTTGCAACGGTTTCCGTAAGTCCAGAGTTTTCATTGCGCAACGTGGTATTCGCATCCATTGCCGTGTTTAAGCTGTCTGCAACCGCTAGCTCACGTAAACGCAATGCTTCATATGCAGCGTTGGCACTGTCCAACTTTCCAACCAATGATGCATTCTCCTTCTTCATTGCACCCAGGCGATTGCGGTAGCTTGTTAAAGACTTTTTGTTTTGAACATTCACAGCATTGATGCTATCAATAATTCCACCCAAACGCGTCATCTCGTATTGAATAAAGGCATTTAAACTGTCGTTTTGACCCACCTGAGCTTCAAGATCTTCTTTCATATCTGCCAACTCCATGGTCAACGCCTGCTTCTCGAGCGCTATCTCGTGCTTCTCCTCACTGCGTAAATAGAGCAGAACGCCCAGTACAATCACAGCCAATGCCATGATGATTAATACCGGTCCTAATTTGCTTTTGTTGTTACCTGAACTCATGTGTGTGTGTTAACTTATTAAGTAACGAAGCTAACGATAAGCCGCTTTCCAATGTTTTCCAAAGGGTTAAGTTTTTTAACAAGGGCACTATTCCCTCAAAGATGCTTACAGTGCAACGCCGTATTGTCCATCCTAGAGCAAAGCCTATGCCAATTCTGTTTGAGCAGTGCTCCACAACTAGATTCTATCGCCGGGCAACGCACGATGTTATTGTCAAGCACTTTACCTACCGATCGACCTACCTCCTTCCGATCGGCTCTGTACTTCACAGGATCCGTTCAAATCTTTTGCTACAGTCTTAAATACGGGAACAATTACCCTTTAGGTCTCGTACTTGGCAACCACTTCCTCTCACCGCTCATCTTAACTACCGTGGCGGGCCAGCGCCGTCCGGTGGTAGTCACCGCCATACCAGTGAACCTATGGCGGCGTTTCAAGCGCGGTTACAATCAAAGCGAAGCGCTGGCCCGTGGCGCACTGCGCGGTGTTCGAAAAGCTGATGTAGATGTACACTTTGTAGAATTGCTCCAGAAGACATCCCGCCGGAAAAGCCAAATTAATTTTGACGTGTTTCATAGATGGCACAACACCAAAGGAGCGTTCCGCGCAACAAAAAAAAAGCGCGTCCCAAAGGACGCGCTCATCTTTATCATCGACGACACTGTAACCACAGGATCGTCTTTATTGCGTGCAGCAGAGGCAGTGCTTCAAGCCTATCCAAATGCGGAAGTACACTTGCTTGCGCTCGCACAAGAACTTTAATGGCGCACAACCACCGTTTTCTGCAACAAGCCTTTAGCCGTTTCGATTTCGATCACATAAGTGCCGCTAGCTGCCGCACTTAAATCATACGTTTTTTCGAATCCGCCTGCCTGTGCATCAAATGAATCAGTTATGATAACCTGACCTAAATAATTCACAATTCGAACCGCTATCGGAGCGGCCTGGTCTAGTGTTCCATTAATAGAAATTAAACCTTGAGTTGGGTTTGGATATACCACTACAGCACTCAAATCTGAATGCTCTTCAAGGCCAATACCCTGAATAGACACAAAGATTTGTTGACTCGTAGTATCACAATCGCCATAGAGCTTTAACACTGCAGTGTACTGACCGTTGGCCGTGTACGTGTGTGTTTGAGATGCGCCTGTTCCTGAAGAGTTCGTGCCATCACCGAAGTTGATGAAATACGACGTATATCCAGAGGCACCCGCCCAAGTAAAGGTAATGTCCGCGAATGTTGCGCTGATCGAATCAATGTTATAGTTCGGGTTGCCTACATTGATGGCAGAACAACTGTCTGTGGTGAACTGGTAGTTCATCCGCAAAGAGGTATCTCCAGCAGAACAGACCTCGGCCACATCAAAATTGTAAGAAGTTGAAGCCTGTAATCCGGTCATTGAGGCCATTGCAGAAGTTGATGTTCCCATCATGGTATTGGTAGAACCAAAAGCCGTATAGTGGAAAACATATGATCCAGTACCACCAGTCCAGGAGATATCTGCGAAGGTGCTTCCCATGTTAGCTACACCTAAATTGGTTGGTGTAGGGCACGACGGTGTAACACAGTTTGCCATTACGGTGTCTACGGCACCTGCATTGAAATTACCAGAGGACACACTCACGTTTTGCGTACCTGAAGCATTTGAGAGTGTATAATAAACCTCCGAAGGGTAGGAACCTTGAGCACCGTTTACTACAGCAATTTCAGTTCCTGCACAGACATCAAAATCAACGATCAAGCTATCACCGGTGGTGAACGCTGTACCAAAGGTTTCTCCATAAACGCCGTTATAGTACAAATCAACCGTTGCACCGTTCCATCCATCGCCCCAAGTATCATACATGCTCATGGTGTAGGTACAGAGATCTGTCG
>JAHEKP010000029.1 GCA_024638285.1 Cryomorphaceae bacterium | reverse complement strand
GAAGCCACAACGAAATCCAAAGCCTAATGCGGCAGAGGTTTCGGCCTCAAATGTTAAGGAAGCGTCGTTTAGTTGAAGTTTTTCTAGTGACGAACGCAGTTCTTCGAATTCCTCAGTCTCCACTGGATAAATACCCGCGAATACCATCGGTTTTACTTCTTCAAATCCTTCAATACCCTTTTCAGCAGGTCGCTCGACGGAAGTTATGGTATCACCTACCTTTACTTCTTTCGCTTCTTTTATACCGGATATGATGTAACCAACATCGCCAGTTTTGATCTCTTTGGTAGGGAACTGCTTGATCAAATTCACCCCAATTTCATCGGCATCGTATTGCTTACCAGTGGACATGAATTTCACGCGCTCCCCTTTTTTAATAGTACCATTGACCACCTTGAACATGGCTTCAATACCACGGAATGGATTGTAGTGACTGTCAAAAATCAGGGCTTGTAGCGGTCCATTTGGATCACCAACAGGTGCAGGAACACGTTCGATGATTGCATCTAAGATTTCTGGAACTCCTTTTCCGGTCTTTGCAGAGGCAAGCAAAATGTCTTCACGCTTACAGCCGATCAGGTCGATGATCTGGTCGCCTATTTCTTCTGGATTTGCGCTGGGTAAATCAATTTTATTCAGGATTGGAATAATTTCTAAATCGTGCTCCAGCGCTAGGTAGAGGTTGGAGATGGTTTGCGCTTGAATTCCTTGTGCGGCATCTACAATAAGTAAGGCGCCTTCACAGGCGGCAATAGATCTAGAAACTTCATAGGAGAAATCAACATGACCCGGGGTATCAATAAGATTGATGGTGTACTTTTCACCGTTCTTGACATGATACATCTGAATTGCATGTGACTTTATAGTAATGCCACGTTCCCGCTCTAGATCCATATTGTCTAGCAGCTGGTCTTGTTTTTCGCGATCAGTTACAGATGAAGTGGCGTCTAATAGGCGGTCCGCTAACGTTGACTTACCGTGGTCAATGTGCGCGATGATACAGAAATTACGGATGTTTTTCATGGATGCTAAAATACACTAAAGGCTGCCTTCTCTAACCTTCTTTGGCAGCTTTTGCCATACCAATTCATAACTCGTTTTAATGAGCTCCTGAATAAGGGTCCAGTCGGCATCATTATCTGCGATAACGGTGTTCCAGTGTTGCTTGTTTGAGTGATAACCCGGAATAATCCAATCGTAGTGTTCACGCAGTGTAGTATTCACTTCTGGATCATTTTTCATGTTCATACGAGGCGGCTGTGCATTCAAACCGAGTGTGACAAACATCTTACCGTGGACCTTGAAGACTAGAGTATGTTCATCAAACGGGAGATGTTCAGTTACTAAAGGAAGGGAAAGTGCAAATTCCCGGATGGACTCGTGATTCATAGACCTAAAGATAGGGCAAATCGTATCTTTGGAAGATGGAGCAAAAAATTGATTTGGAACGCTGGCCTAGAAAAGAATCGTATGACTTTTTCAAGTCTTTTGCAGATCCCTTTGTTGGAATACAGGTAGATGTGGATATTACAGCTTTGGTTCTGGCCTGTCGAAAGCGGGATTGGAGCATTCACCATGCATTATTGTACATCACATTAAAAGTGTCAAACAGCTATGATCCTATGCGACTAAGAAGAAAAGACGGTGGGGTAGTGCTTCATGAGACGGTCGATATGGGGTGCTCCGTACTTAGAGAAGATGGGGAGACCTTTACGTTTGCCTACTATCATTGGGAATTGAACGAACCTGTGGACCAATTCATCACACGAACTGCGGAGATTACAAGACGCGCTGCACAAGGTCTGCCTTTGGATCCGCGGCCCGACCGTACCAACCTCATTTATGGAACCACGCTTCCTTGGGTGAGCTTCACAACATTTAAGCATCCAAAGAAAAACAACGACGACAGCATTCCTAGAACAGTATTTGGTCGTTTTTTTGAGCGCGATGGACGATATTTTCTTCCTTACAATCTCGAAGTGGACCACGCGTTAATGGATGGATTGCATTTGGCGAAGTTTTTTGAACTGGTCGAGTTAGAAGCAAATACTTTTTAAAATGAATCATCCTTTAGCCCCCTACATTAAAGCTATTGAGTGTGTTGAATCCCAGTTGTTTGGTAAGCCGTCATTAAAAGTAGGAAAGCATCACTTTGCTTGTTTCTTTAAGGAAGCATTGGTAGTGAAAATTGGTACAGAGGCAATACAACATCGCTCAAAGGAATTTATCGGTAGCGAGTTATTTGACCCATCTGGAAAAGGAAGGCCAATGAAAGATTGGCTTCAACTACCTTTAGAATACGAAGCTCATTGGGAACATTTAATTTATGAAGCCTATGATCGTGCTAGAGCAGATCTATAAAGTACTCTTCCTGATTCAAATGCTCCATGGGGTCCCAGATGCATTGTTCAAAATTTTGAATCTGGTCTTCAACCACAAGAATTCCCTCGCTTTTCAGAAGATCTTCCATAAGGGTACTTCCTCCGAAAAAATGCTTGCCAGTCAATACTCCTTTGCGATTCACTACTCGATGGGCAGGTACAGAAGGGTCGTTGTGGGAAGCATTCATCGCATAACCTACCACGCGTGCAGAGCGCCCCGTACCTAAAAAACGAGCAATGTGTCCATACGTCGTCACGCGACCCTCAGGGATTTGACGGGCAACGGTAAAAACCTTATCGAAAAATTCACTGGCCATCTAACCTTTGAGGTTTTTCCAATGCGCCATGGCAGATTCTAGGCCATCTAGTTTAAAACGCAAATACGTTGTGGGTTTGCCCTGAGAACGCCAGATGCTTTCGTAATGTGTGATAACGTCAAAGAGAATGCCCTCATTGGGTTGAATTTGTTCGTGAATATCGTGGTATGCTTCTTCTATTTCTAAACCTAGCATCTGAACGATACCGTGTGTGTATCCGTGTAAATATTCACTATCGCATTTTAAGTTCACCGTGCCACCAGGTTTCAGAAACTGCGCATATTTCATGAGGTATTCTGGATGCGTTAGTCGGTGCTTGGCACGCTTGTATTTCATTTGTGGATCGGGAAAAGTAATCCAGATTTCATCCACTTCATTGGCCCCGAATACGTGTTCTATCCAGTCTATTCTAGTACGAAGGAAGGCTACATTTTCCAGTCCTTCTTCTGAAGCGGTTTTCGCTCCGCGCCACAGTCGAGCACCTTTAATATCGATGCCAATATGATTGTTCTCGGGATTTCTTCGACCCAGTGCTACAGTATATTCGCCTTTTCCACAGCCCAATTCGAGTACGAGTCCATTTTCATTTTTAAAATGCGTAGCGGCCCAATTTCCTTTTAATTCAAAACCGTGACGCACTTCTTCAGTCTTAGGCTCAACAACATTATAGAGCGCACCAATTTCCTTAAACTTCCGTAGTTTATCTTTTCCCATGCCGCAAAAGTAGAATTAATACTCGTTAAACCCTTTTCCTGCGAAAATCTTCGGAATGCAGTTTTCGATTCTATTGAACTGGGTCTGTACTTTCTTAGCCGCGCTGATGTGAAGGATAAAACTGCGTTGTCTTCCGGGAGTTAAGGCATCCCAAGCGCTTTTAAACGAATCATCTACCGCAAGCCTTTTTAAGAGGGGTTCCGGAACCTGTTCTTGTTTGTTTGATTTTGGAACTTTTGCCCCACTTCGTTCTAAAGTGATGGCCTCTTCTAAATACGTTCTAATCCAATGTGCAGCTGTTTCCACTTCTAAACTTGTAGTAACCTTTAGCAAGCGGGCTACATGGGAATTTTCTCCTGCAGGGACCAGGAGCTTTCCATCGTCGCGCATAAGTACCCCTTTGAAAAAGGAAATGCCGCAGGAATCTTTAAATGCAAAGAGCATCGCCACATTTTTTCCTTTAAGTGTGTAAGTGGGTTGCCCCCACTTTACCGTTTCATTTAATCCAGAGTCCAGTAGAATTTCACGAAGTAAATGCAACGGGGCGGACCATTTTCGGACCTTGCACAGGTCTGTTGCGAAAAGATTACAGCGCCCGCAACCGTCTATGAAATAGGTAGAAGCGTCTTTAATCATTGTTCCAGTCCTTAAAGGGATGAAGACTTAGTGCGCTATTGGAATATTTCCGATCGCCACTGACTTCACTTCCTAGCCAATAGGGCTTTTCAAAAGCTTCTGCTTCACTGCCCAATTCAATTTCTGCTACAACCAATCCGTCGTTCACTCCCTCAAAAACATCTATCTCCCAAACATGTGTGCCGTTTGGAACGAGGTAGCGCTTTTTCTCAATAGCGGGGTGTTGACACAGTTGTAAGAGCTCGAGTGCATCGGACAGTGGAATTTCATATTCAAATTCATCCCGCGTCAAGCCCTCTGTTACTCCTTTAATGGTAAGGTAGCCCATCACCTCAGAGGCTCGAACACGCACGGTTCTGAGCGAATCATAGTTGAGGTACCCTTGGCGAAAAACATGTACTTCAGTTATATTTTCGCGCCATGCCTCGTGGGCAACTAAAAACTTACGTTCAATTTCTTTAGCCATAATTAAAAGTCAATGGGTGCTTCAATCGTAATGAGTTCTTTGCTTGTGGGATGGGTGAATTCCAATTTATACGCATGCAAATGCAAACGCTCCCCAATCACTCCATAAAGTTCGTCGCCTACCATCGGTTTCCCTAATCCTTCGGAATGGGCGCAATGTACCCGAAGTTGATGCGTGCGACCGGTGATGGGTTTCAGTGCCAATCGGGTACTGGATTTGAAACGCTCCAACACAGACCAGTGCGTTTCAGATGCTTTACCTGTTTTGTGGCAAACCATTTGTCTTGGGAGGTCATAGTAATCTGGCGCCAATGGAAGATCAATGATGCCATTATCTTCTTCTACGTTACCCACTACATCTGCGATGTAGGTTTTTTGAACCTGGCGCTTAATGAATTGACGTTGCATACGCTTGTTCGCCTTGGGATTTAACGTAAACATTAATAATCCGGATGTACTCATGTCTAATCGGTGCAGCAGAATGGCTCCAGTTGCATTAGGGTACTTATTCTTGATGCGACTAAGCGCTGAATCTTCAATTTCAACACCGGGAACGCTAAGTAAGCCAGCCGGTTTGTTAACGACTACCAGATCTTCATCTTCGTAAACGACTGGCATGGGCTTATCTTGACCGTAAGTGAGTAAAGGGTTTTCTTCCACATTTAAGCCTTGAAGCATGTGCCCTAAAATGGGCCGGCAACGCGAGGCACATGAAGGGTAGAAGTACCCGTGTTGGCGAATCTCCTTATCGGGCGCATTACCCCACCAAAATTCCCCAAGTGCAAGTGGCTGCAGCTCATTTTTATAGGCGTATTGCAGCAGTTTAGGCGCGCAACAATCGCCCGATCCACTGGGTGGATGTCGCAAATCAAAATCCGGGAAACAAGCACTGAGTACTTGCGATGCTCCATGTGCATTAAGGAAGGTATAATGATCAAAAATTTCACGCTGCAAGGCGTTCGATTTCAATCGGCGTTCTTCCTTTAAATCTTTGATAACATCATCGAATTGGTCCAATTTTTCGACAAGTACTTCTTGTTCGGCGAGCCATTCCTTACTGCTGTGCTTAAAAGCCAATTGCCCTTGAATACTTTCGTTCGCCAGGCGCTCGCAAATGCCCTCGAAATCTTCTGCACTCACCGTAGGTCGGACAGCCTCCCTGTATTTCTGCCGTGCTTTTTTAGCTTCTTTGAGTGCTGCACGGCCCGTGCGCAGGTGTTCGTTGACTTCATCCAGGCGATTCTGAAGCTTTTTTTTCTGTGCTTCGCGCTGCGGATCTTGTTCTAATGCTGTAAGATGAGCACTCATTTTATTGAGTTCAACCTCTCCTTTTTTATAGAAAGATTGGGCAGCATGAATATCTGCTACTGGAGGAACAAAATACCCTTGCGGTTCTTCGCTCAGTTTTCCGGAATAGGCTGCGAGCCACCCTAAATTACCTGATGCATCTTTTACTACCAATACACCAAACATTTTACCTTGTTCAATCAACGAATCGTGCGCCCCTAGTCCAAAGTTGTGAATTAAAGTTCCTTTTAAAAGGAACGACTGCAGCTCCTTTGCGGCAGCCTCAGTAAGCGGATGTGGTTGGTAGAAGAACGGATACGTAAATTGCTCAGGCGAGCCGATTTTACTAATGTCCGAACGGAAAGGATGGAAGAGAGGGGCTGTTTTCATGGTACCAGTACTACTAGTGTAAATATAGGTACAATATGTGCTTTAGCGTTTGGGGATTAACGCGCGCCGTAAATATCGAAACGATCAAAAAACTGCCAAATCAAAGTGTTCATCGACGCGCCATTTTCTTCGAATCTATACCAAACGTGTCCTCCACCAATCACTTTAATGTGCTCCGAAGTAACGCTGCTGTCCCCTTGTTCGTAACGTATGTGTTCTATGTCGAAACTGGTGGTGGAACTTGTGGTAATGGTTGGAGTGGATAGTGCGTTATTTTGTGCGGCCCAAAACGCAACTGCATCTGGGGCACTTATGATTTCTGAACTTCCGTTGTAAGCGACTACACCGTCATTCGTTCCGTGGATATTGAGAGCGGCAGTGGGGTGCTGCAGCTCACATGTTTCTGTGGTATCTCCAAGACAACCGGATATTGAGGCCACTGCGGCAATTTCATTATTCAGGTAACAACCTAGGGCATAGGACATCATCCCTCCGTTGGAGTATCCGCAAGCGTATACCCTTTCTCGATCTATGAGAAAGGCAGAGTCTAAAAGTCTCAGGAGTTCACTTGTAAAACCCAAATCTTCGGCGTCACTTTTATTATCTGGACCTGGGAGCGCGTTGTTCCAATGGGGGTCGTTACCTAACAGGCTTCCCTGGGGATAAACCAGTAAGAATTGGAAAGAATCTGAAGTTGCCGTCATTCCAGTAGTTGCCGCATGTGCCGCTGCGTTTCCTCCATAGCCATGAAAATTGAGGACTACGGGCAGTGCAAACGAACTGTCATAGTTCTTAGGAATATGTACCTGGGCGCTACGGTTTAACCCATCGTATTGAAAAGATAGTTCGTACATATCCAAAGTTGAAGGCGGATTCTTACCTCCGGAATTGCGGTCGCAATTCGTTAATACGAATGCGACTGTAGCTAAAGCGAGGAATAGTATGGGCCTGTTGAACATGGTCATCACGTGTCAAAAATGAGTCCAAACTGAAGATACTGGCCCGTTTTATCACCTACAGTTTGCAGTAAATAGCCCAATTGCAATTGAATATTCTGGGCGTATTTGTAGCCCATTCCTGTGTAGAACCGGTTTCGGTCAAAAGTTGTACCTGACGGTTGAAGAAATAGCTCGTTATAGATTCCTAAGTAGAGTGTTCCCACTTCTATGCGCGTTGTATTCAGCGGGTGAAATAGCATTCCACGGTATCGGTAGCGTGTTTTGAAATCATCCGCAATCCAGCGCTGCTCATACCTGAATCGGTGCTCGAATTTTGTTTTTCCAAAGTAATTTAAAGCAATTAATTGTTGCCAAATCCGATGTTCCATAACCTCGGGACCTATTCGAGAGGAATTATAGACATGGTTAGTAATGTTCGCGTATCCCCCAGTTACAACGAGACCGTCACGGACTTTATAGTTTAATCCAGTCCTCAGCAAGAGTTGCTCCAGTTCATTGGGTAGTAATCCATAATTACGATGTTGAGCCTCCGTATGAATGCTCCATGTATCATTGATGGTGTTGGTTCCAAAATACATGAACCAGTTCCCTGGACCGGATTGAGCCTGGATGAGGGTGCTAAAGAGTAAGCAAACTGTGAGCAATCGCATAATTTCGAATGATTTTCGAAAATGTACTAAAAAGGCACCGCACCTTCTCTTACAGGGTCACTTTTTTTGAAAAGTTAGGAAGTGCTTTGCCTTCTTCGCGGAGTTTTCCAGGCATGGTTTGGGATGCCTTTTCAAGTGCGTCTTTCGGAAAGATAAAGACAGCGCCGAGCATAATTTCCTCCATGGAGATCTGAAGAATTTTTCGCGCAGCATCCTGACGAAGGACACCGCCGGACGACCAATAGTTAGGGTATTCTTCAGCGGTTGCGCCCAATAACATATTTTGGATTGCAGCACTTGTTGCAGCAATGTGTTCCATATTACGAAGGTTTCCTACAAAGGGAAGGGGCTCCATTATTCGCTGTTCTGGTGGTGTTCCAAAAATATCGGGGAGCCATGTGGTAATGATAAGTAGTTCCGCAGCCCAAAGCATATTGAGGATCTTGCCCGGTGGTGGGTCTAGTGCTTCTAATTTAGAAGCGAGCGCATTACACGTAGCGCCGTCTAGGGTATAACATCTGAAAGGCAGCGAACTGGATTGCATCCCAATTTTATAGCGCTCTGCGCTCTTGTAGTGATAGGGTGCTTTAGCGGCAAGGTTTAACAAGTGTTCGCTAAGTTTTTCTTGCTCGTCTTGAGTTAATGAAGGCGTCCACGGGCCTTCAGCAAGTACTTTTGCTGTTCTACGTGTGTTAATGGCGTCGGTGGTATGCATCTATGGTTCCATTATTGTGATGAGTAGATCGTAATACCGGTCAGAAATAAATGAGGCGCCTTGTTGATTGTAATGCACAGGGTCTGCGAGTAAGTCTTCATCAAATCCTGTAGCCATATCTATAGACATTACCGTTGAGGTAGGAGTGTTGAGGTAATTCACTAAACTGTCCATATCGTTTTGAAAGCGCGTGAAGTAATTGTCTAAGACCAACATGGCCACCGCATTTCCTGGTGCCATTTTCTCTAGGACAATAGTGACTTCGGGATTATGCACTTGAAGTTTCTGAACGATTTCCACGACATTATCGATCGCATCTTCATAGGGTAAGAAGTCAAGTGCGTCGTTGCCACCTGGAGAGCTAAACAGTACAATATCAGGGGTATCTACACCTGCGATCCAATTATCAAGTTCATCCAACAGTTGCCCCGAGGTGTAACCACTGTGTCCTTCGTGATGCGGATCAAATTCTTCATCGTTTACTTCGGGATATGATTTTGGATCGACTTGCGACCCAATGAAATCTACCGACCAACCGTTTTCAACGAGTTTTTTCCAAAGTTTGTAGCGGTAACTGTGGTAATTAGGCGGGTCTCCTTGAACTCTTGAGGCTCCCAGTGGAAGAATTTTAGTCGTTGGCGACTCCGGCAAATTGTTTTTCTGACAAGCGGTTAAGACTACGATTGCCAATGCGGCACAACTCAATAGTTTTTTCATGGGTTTAAACTTTTGAGTTAAGGAAACTTTGGGAATTTAGAGAAATCACGAGGTCGTTTTTCAAGAAAGGCATTGCGACCTTCCACTGCTTCATCGGTACCGTAGGCTAGTCGTGTAGCTTCTCCAGCATATACTTGTTGGCCGACGAGACCATCGTCAATGAGGTTGAAGCCAAATTTTAGCATTTTAATGGCCGTTGGGCTTTTCGTCATGATTTCTTGGGCCCAGTCGTAAGCCACTTGTTCAAGCTCGTCGTGAGGCACGACCTTATTGACCATGCCCATTTCAAAAGCTTCTTGTGCTGAATATTCTGCTCCTAAAAAGAAGATTTCACGGGCTCGTTTTTGGCCGACCTGACGCGCGAGATATGCAGAGCCAAAACCTCCATCAAAACTCGCAACATCTGCATCGGTTTGTTTGAAAATCGCATGTTCTTTGCTGGCCAGGGTGAGGTCGCAAACAACATGGAGGCTGTGTCCGCCACCGACGGCCCAACCGGGCACTACAGCGATGACCACTTTATTCATGAAGCGGATTTGGCGTTGGACGTCAAGAATATTGAATCGGTTAATGCCGTTCGCACCTTTATAGCCCGTAGTTGAACGCACGCGTTGGTCACCTCCCGAACAAAATGCCCAGCCGCCGTCTTTAGATGAAGGACCTTCACCAGTAATGAGCACTACGCCAATCTCTTGACTCTCATGACAGATGATTAGCGCTTCCCAAAGTTCATCCACAGTTTTTGGCGTGAAGGCGTTGCGCACCTCCGGTCGATTGAAGGCAATACGTGCCACACCGTTGAGTTGTTTAAACGTAATTTCTTCGTATGCTTTAATGGTTTGCCATTCTAATTCCGCCATGATTCTTTATTTAGGGTAATCCAATTCGTGCAAAGGTATGTCCTTAGTAACTCTTCCTCCTATTAGTTGTTCAAGTCCATCTCTTCTCCGCAATTCTTGCATCTGTAGACCGTTTTGGAGTAAAAGGGATAAATCATGAATAGAAATGAGATGGCAAGGGTTAGCCACCCAAGGCTCGTTTTGAAACTTTTAAAACCGGCATAGAGTTCTTGTGATCCGCAAGAGGTGCAGGTCAATGTTTCATTTGCACGATTCAAATGCGGTCTTACTTCCCATTCTTCGATCAATTCTTTGGTCCTCGTTGCATCTTCTTCTTTGATTTTAAGTCGGATTCCCCCAACAGCTTGACCATAAACAGGCATGACGTTATTGATGTGTTCATCAAAAATGAAACATTCGATGCCTTCATTTTCTAGTCGTGTTTTTACCAAATGCGCAGAGACAGAGTCATTAAAGGTTTGTGCAGTGACCAATTTCATTGTGATTCAATTAGGTTACTAACTAAGGTATGGAATTTAGTGCATTCTAATGCCTGTAGCCATCAGCTCTAAAGTGGTTTGACCATTGAAATGATTTTCCACTACGCTAGCTAAAACATCGCAGGGTTGTCCAGAAGCGAGCGCTTGACCTAGATGTCCTTCGCCAAAAGCAATACCGTTGATGGAGGTGCCGCCAACTGAAGGTTTTAGATGCAGTTTGAGGTGCTTTAAATCTGCGCCCACCGCGCGGGTGTTGCCCGCGTTAACAAGGTTTTTAAAGAGAAAAACTGGGGCTTCGTTTTCGGGTCCATGTGGGTCCATTTGACGGAGTATGGCGTAGAATCGGTCCGTGATGGTATCGATGCTGGCCTCAGCGTCATATAAGAAAATTTGCTGCTTCTTTTCTTCGGGTAAATGGGCGGTTACGTAGGTCTCGAACGCCTTTTTAAAGTGGGGCAATTGGGCTTCATCCAGCGTCATTCCAGCGGCATATTTATGCCCGCCGAACTGCAGTAAATGCGATTCACAAGCTTCCAACGCATCGTATACGTCAAAATCCAAAACGCTGCGCGCAGATCCTGCGAGAACTTCTCCGCTTTTGGTGAGGATAATGGTGGGTCGGTAATAGTGTTCGACCATTTTTGAGGCGACGATGCCTACCACGCCTTTGTGCCAATGCGGAGCATAGAGAACTGTGGAATTTGGGAAGGTCTCTGTATCTAAAAGGGCCTTTGCTTCTTCAAAGATTTCAGCTTGGGTGGACCTGCGGTCGGTATTGAAATCATTGATGGCATTGGCCAAATCATCTTGCTCTACTTTGTTTTTAGATCTGAGCAATTCTACTGCTCGTAGACCACTCTCCATACGACCGGCAGCGTTAATTCGCGGTCCTATTGAAAAGCCTATATCACTAAAGGAAAGGGTATCAGGGCGCTTATTTGCCGCTTCGAGCAGGCTCAAAAAGCCAGGACGGCACTGACTGGCTCGCAAACGCTCCAATCCGTAATGCGCTAAAATTCTATTTTCTCCGGTAACGTGCACAATATCAGCCGCAATAGAAACGGCACAAAGGTCTAAGAGCGGGTAGAGGTAGGGTTCGTGTGGCAGTCCCCAGCGCTCACAGAGCGCTTGGCAGAGTTTAAAACCTACGCCGCAAGCGGAGAGTTCTTTGTATGGATAGAGGCAATCGGATCTTTTTGGATCTAGTATGGCATGTGCTTTCGGGAGGGTTTCTTCCGGGCGGTGGTGGTCGCAGACAATCACCTCTATACCTAAGCTTGTCGCATGTGCAATCTGGTCAAAAGCTTTAATGCCACAATCCAAAGCGATCAGCAGTGTGATGCCTAATTCAGCCGCTAGGTTGATTCCGTCGAACGACAATCCATAGCCTTCTTTGTAACGGTCTGGAATATAGGCTTCAATAGGGAATTTGCCTTCGAGAAAGTCACACATTAAAGCCACTGAAGTGGTGCCGTCCACATCATAATCACCGTAAATCATGACGTGCTCCTGTTTTATTCGGGCCTGTTCAATGCGTTCTACGGCACGCTCCATATCCATCATGCGGTAGGGATCGTGCAGGTGTTCAAGATTGGGTCTGAAAAAAGATTTTGCAGCTTCAAAGGAATGGACGCCGCGGGAAACTAGCAATGCTGCAAGCAAAGGGTCTTTTGTGACCGCTGTAGTTAGCAGCTGAACCGAGCCAGGGTTGGGCTGTGGTTTTTGATGCCACACCATTACTTTTCTTTTTTAATCAGCGAAGTTTGTAGTTCGACGCTGTATTTGTGAATGGTTGAGAACAGCTCTTTTAAGAAGGCATCGGAAAGTCCAACTTCGCTTCCATTACTGTGCTCGCCAACGAGTTTCATCCAACGTTTCATGTGGAAAATACTCATTCCTTCACGGTCTTTTATGTTGGCAATATCTTCGACGATGTGCATGCGTTTGCGGAGTACATCGACGATTTGTGCATCTAATTGGTCCAATTCTGAACGCAACTGCGCAAGTTCCTCATTTGCGACAATGGGTACGTCGTTGTGGAACTTCAATGCCTTCATCAATTGACCCACTGCTTCGGGACTGATCTGCTGACGCGCATCACTCCATGCATCGTCAGGACTGATATGACTTTCTATCATAAGGCCGTCCATACCCAAATCCATGGCTACCTGGCTTACCTCACTGACCAGACCGCGGTCGCCTGCAATGTGGCTGGGGTCACAGATGATTTTAATTTCCGGTAAAAGCGCACGAAGATCAAAACTATGCTGCCAATCGGGCGCGTTTCTGTACATGCTCTTAGAGGAGGAAAAGAACCCTCTGTGAATCGCGGCAACGTGGGTAATTCCTAAATTTTGAAAGCGTTCAATCGCGCCTGCCCACAGCCCTATCTCAGCGTGAATGGGGTTTTTTACGAGCACTGGGATGTTTACCCCACGTAGCGCTTCTGCTATTTCTTGAACATAAAAAGGATTTACAGTCGTACGTGCGCCGATCCACAATACATCCACACCCGCCTTCAGGGCAATTTCAACGTGTTGTGCATTTGCAACTTCGGTTGTAACGGGTGTATTGATGGCACGGCCAGCGTTAATCAACCATTGCATAGCTTCAGCACCAACGCCCTCAAAACTTCCGGGTTTCGTTCGGGGTTTCCAAACGCCACCGCGCAATAAACTTATGGGAGCGTGAGCTTTTAATTGTTGTGCAGTGACCAGCACTTGTTCTGGCGATTCTACCGAACACGGACCAGAAATGAGTAAGGGCGAATGGGTGGGCTGATCCATCCAGTTCGTAACGGATTGTATGCTGGCTTTTGTCATAGGTCTATAACGCTAAAAGGCGGTAGTTGTTGCAGAAATTAAGCTCCAATGCAAAGGACCAATTCTCCTTTCAACCCACCGCGCTCTTCTACTATTGCTAATACTTCAGCTGCTGTTCCCCGGAGGGTTTCTTCAAACTTTTTTGAAATTTCTCGACTGATGGTTACTGGACGTTCACTGCCGCAATATGCTACAATCTGACCTAAGGTCTTGATGATTTTGTGCGGACTCTCATACAGCACGACAGTTCGGTCTGAAGCAGCGATCTTTTCAAATTTAGTTTGTCTTCCTTTTTTAGGCGGTAGGAAGCCTTCAAAATAAAACGTATCGCACGGTAAACCGCTGCTGACCAATGCAGGAACAAAGGCTGTTGCTCCAGGCAGTGTGATGATTTCAATACCTGCGGCGGCGGCGGCGCGGATCAATAAAAATCCAGGATCACTAATGCCTGGTGTCCCGGCGTCGCTGACTAATGCGATGTGCGCGCCGCTGGATAATTGTTCCACAAATCGGTCCACGACCTTGTGTTCATTGTGCATGTGGAACGCCTGCTTCGGCGTTGAAATCTCGTAGTGGCTGGTCAACTTTCCAGTTGTACGCGTATCTTCTGCGAGAATAAGATCCGATTCTTTCAGCACCTTAATGGCACGAAACGTCATGTCCTCTAAATTACCTACTGGCGTAGGAACCACATGAAGTATACCGGCCATGCTTAATTAAATTTTGTGGCCACAGCCGTCATGAATCGCTCTGCCATTTCTTCATTCTGGTCCCATTTGTATTCTGG
>JAHEKP010000022.1 GCA_024638285.1 Cryomorphaceae bacterium | reverse complement strand
GCTGGAGAAATAGCCGGTGGAAAAGGTGGGAAAGATATTTACATGACCACCTACGATCGCAGAAAGCGTGAGTGGGCATCACCGACCAACTTAAACATCAACACACGTGGCGATGAATTGTATCCGTTTGCTCACGGCGATGGATACCTCTATTTCTCATCTAACGGACATGTTGGGATGGGAGGATTTGACTGTTTTCGTGTGAAACTTGATGAGAATGGCGCTCCTGTAGGTGATGTAGAAAACATGCTGAGCCCAATCAATTCTGAGGCGGATGATATTTCTCTGCGTTTTGTACCCGGAAATACTACTAAAAAAGGCTTTGTGGTTAGTAACCGCAAAGGAACACGCGGTGAGCATGATATATGGTACGTCACGGAATGGGAAAAATTCTTCGAGGCTACAGGTACAGTTGTCAGTACTAAAAATGGTAAGCCCGTAAGCGATGTTACTATTGAGGTAAGCAATAAAGAAGGCCAAACATTCACCGTAACGACTAATGCTAACGGTCAGTTCAGTATTCCTCGTGGACAAATGGAAGAGGATAAGTCGTACAAGTTAAACATGAGCCGTAAGCGTTTCTTGAACGCAGTTGATGATATCTCAACGAAAGGTCTGGCCTTAAATGACTACGCACAGGTTAAAGAAGAGCGTGCTTATGTGAAATCTTTCAGCCTACGATTGGAAATGGATCCAATAGAAGTGCCTATTGTACTTCCAAACGTACTTTTCGATTTAGCTAAATGGGACCTTCGTGAAGAGAGTAAAGTGGCATTAGATACCGTATACAGTATTTTGCTTCGGAATCCAACGATAACAATAGGTTTGCGTTCACATACGGATTATAGTGATACGGATGCTAGAAACGATGAACTCTCACAAAAACGTGCACAGAGTTGTGTGGATTACCTAATTCAAAAAGGAATCCCTACTGATCGTCTAACGGCTGTTGGAATGGGTGAAAAAGAGCCTTTTGTTATTTCTTCTGATTACAAAGGATATGGAGCAGATAAATTCAAGGAGGGCGACAACTTAACTGAGTCGTTCATTAGACGACTTAGTAAGGAGGACCAAAATGTCGCGAACCAGATCAACCGTCGTACGGATTTCAAGGTGCTGAGTGATGATTATGTTCCTTCTGCGCCAGTTGCAGGAAGTGAATCTTCAGAAAGCGGTGTTTCGCAACCTAGTCAAGCTGAAAATCCTATTGGTCAAACCATTACTTTAGGTCCTAAAGACCGTTCGTTGGGTAAAATAGCGATGGACAACGGTATGAATGTGGTTCAGTTGAAAACACTTAACGGTGGATTACGTGGCGCTCGTCCTTTGCCGGGAATGGTCATTAAAGTGACTCCGAATGGTGATTATTCCAACTTCGATGCCGATCATTATCAAGTACAGCGTGGGGATACGATGCGAGGAATAGCCAACAAAGCCGGCGTAAACGTAAAGGATATTCGTAATTTGAACGGATTCAAAAGTGATAAGGACTTAATTATTGGATCCTGGATTCAGATTAAGTAGCATAAACTATTAAAATGAAAAGCGCGCACGGGTTTCCCGTGCGCGCTTTCTCGTTATTTTTGCAGCATGAATAATACATCAGACCGCTACACAGGACGAGGCGTAAGTGCCCAGAAAGAAGACGTCCATAATGCAATCAAAAACATAGACAAAGGCCTATTCCCTAAGGCCTTTTGTAAAATAGTACCGGATTATTTGACGGGTGATGATGACTATTGTCTCGTTATGCATGCAGACGGTGCGGGTACAAAAAGTTCACTTGCGTACATGTATTGGAAAGAGACCGGTGATGTTGGTGTATGGAAGGGTATCGCTCAAGACGCATTGATCATGAATATCGATGATTTACTTTGTGTTGGGGCTACAGAAAACATTATGCTTAGTTCTACTATAGGCCGCAACAAGGGTTTAATCACCGGAGAAGTATTAAGTGCCATCATAGGTGGTACGGAGTCGCTTTTAGAAGAATACAGAAAACACGGAATAGATATAATCAGTACGGGCGGTGAAACGGCTGATGTTGGTGATTTAGTCAGAACTATTATTGTCGATAGCACAGTTGTTGCTCGGATGAAGCGTTCCGATGTTATTGATAACGCGAACATTAAACCAGGTAATGTGATCGTAGGTTTAGCTTCTTACGGTCAAGCGACTTATGAATCAGAATACAACGGTGGGATGGGCTCAAATGGATTGACGAGCGCCCGTCACGATGTGTTTTCGAAGGAGTTAGCGGTTAAATATCCTGAAAGCTTTGATCCCGCAGTTCCTGAGTCGCTCGTTTACACCGGGACAAAATCGTTGACAGAGGAAACAGAAACACCATTGGATGCCGGGAAATTGGTCCTGAGCCCTACGCGTACCTATGCGCCCATTATTAAGAAAATTCTAGACCTGTACCGCGATAAAATTGACGGTATGGTACATTGCTCTGGCGGTGCACAAACGAAAATTTTACATTTTTTGGAGAAAGGACACGTCATAAAAGATGCCTTATTCCCTATACCACCGCTATTTAAAATGATACAGGAAGAGAGCGGCACCAGCTGGGAAGAGATGTACCAGGTGTTCAATATGGGACACCGTATGGAATTGTACGTGGATCCATCTGTAGCGGATGCAATTATCGCCGTAAGTGAAAGCTTTGGAGTATCTGCGAAAATCGTAGGTAGAGTAGAAGAAAGTGCAGCTAAGGAATTGACTATAAGCAGTGCATTTGGCACATTTAAGTACGAGAAGTAATGGCGATGATTGACAAGCTTAATGTGATTTTTCAGCGCTATAATGAAGTGAACGATCTCATTATTCAGCCGGACGTTATTTCTGACGGTAAACGCTATGTTCAGCTCAATAGGGAGTATAAAAATTTGAAGCCTTTAGTTGAAGTCAGAGAACAATACCTGGAATTGTCCAGCCGTATTGAGGAAGCTAAGGGGGTATTGAAAGAGGAGAAAGATCCGGATTTTCGTGAAATGGCGAAAATGGAATTGGATGAATTGGAGCCAGCTTTTACAGTCTTAGAGGAGGAGGTGAAAATTCTATTATTGCCAAAAGATCCTGAGGACGATAAAAACGCATTGGTAGAGATTCGTCAGGGAGCCGGTGGTGATGAAGGTGCTATTTTTGCCGGTGATTTGTTTCGAATGTACCAGCGTTATTGCGAAGGCAAGGGCTGGAAAATAGAGGTTCTCACCATGAACGAAGGTTCTGCTGGAGGTTTCAAAGAGGTTTCTTTTGAAGTAAGTGGTGAATCCGTTTATGGGATTTTAAAATATGAAAGTGGGGTCCACCGTGTTCAACGTGTACCTGCAACGGAGAGTCAGGGTCGTGTACACACTTCTGCAGCCTCTGTAGTGGTTCTTCCAGAAGCTGAAGAAGTCGATGTAGATCTGGATATGAAGGACGTTAAAAAAGATACGTACCGTTCACAAGGAGCTGGGGGACAGCACGTAAATAAAACAGAAAGTGCCGTACGCTTGACACACCTTCCCACAGGTATCGTAGTAGAGTGTCAAGACGGCCGTAGCCAGCATAAAAACTTTGAACAGGCATTGAAGGTATTGCGCTCTCGCATGTTTGATATGGAGTTTAAAAAGAAGCAGGAAGAGCAAGCAGCTCAGCGTAAAACCATGGTAAGTACCGGTGATCGTTCGGCGAAGATTAGAACCTACAACTATCCACAGGGACGAGTCACCGATCACAGAATTGGTTTAACCAGCTACAATTTAACCGATGTAGTTAACGGGGATATCCAGAAGTTTATTGATGAACTTCATATGGCTGAGAATGCAGAGAAAATGAAAGAAGGATCGGACGATTACTAGAGCAAGATGAAAAAAGCAGCCTTACTTGAGCAAATAAGAGCAAAGCGAAGTGTGCTTTGTGTAGGATTAGATACGGATTTGGAAAAAATACCAACGCATCTATTGAATGAGGATGATCCAGTATTCGCCTTTAATAAAGCCATCATCGACGCAACAGCTGCCTACACAGTTGCCTACAAACCCAATATTGCTTTTTATGAATCCATGGGAGTAAAGGGTTGGCAAAGTCTTGAGAAAACGATCCAATATTTGGATGAAACATACCCTGAAGTTTTTACCATTGCGGATGCCAAGCGCGGTGATATAGGGAATACCTCAAAAATGTACGCAAAAGCGTTTTTTGAAAATATGAATTTCGATAGTGTTACCGTAGCCCCATACATGGGTGAAGATAGCGTTACGCCTTTTCTTGATTTCCCAAACAAATGGGTTATCCTATTGGGACTTACCTCAAATAAAGGCGCGTTCGATTTTCAGTTTATAGAAAACGACCTGGGCGAAGCGCTTTATGAAAGTGTGGTCAAAAAAGCGCAGGAATGGGCTACAGCGGATCAGTTAATGTTTGTGCTGGGCGCAACGAAAACAGAGCATTTAGCACGCTTACGTTCCATTGCTCCTGATCATTTCTTTTTAGTTCCCGGCGTAGGTGCACAAGGAGGTTCACTCGAGGAAGTATTAAAACAAGCTACCAACAAAGAGATCGGGGTTTTGGTCAATAGTACTCGAGGTATTATTTACCAGAGTAATCAAGAAGATTTTGCCGTTGCGGCGGCTCAGGCGGCAAGTGAGCTTCAGCAGGAAATGGAGCGTCTGTTGTTCTAGTGTGCGTTGAGTCACACTCATGAGTTTTAGAAGCCCGTACTTTGAGGTATCTTAAAACTCAATTATGGAAATCATCGGATACATCGCATCCATTTTTATTGGAATCTCACTCGGTCTTATAGGTGGAGGTGGGTCCATATTAACCGTTCCGGTTTTAGTGTACCTTTTCGGTATTGGGGCAGAAATGAGTACTGCCTATTCTTTATTCATTGTAGGTTCAACAGCATTGGTTGGAGGTGTTCGTAACGCTACTTTAGGTAACGTAAATTATAAAACGGCTGTGGTTTTTACCATTCCAGCATTTATAGCTGTTTATGCAACTCGTGCATATTTAGTACCTGCAATTCCTAGTGAAATAATCACCATAGGGACCTATGTCTTGACAAAAGACATTGCCATTATGGTATTCTTTGCTTTAGTAATGCTCGCAGCTTCAGTGAGCATGATTCGCAACAAGCGAAAGGAAGAAGAAGAGGATGAGAATGCATTGCCACAGTTTAATGTACCTGCGATCATATTGGAAGGTGCGGTTGTAGGTGTTTTAACAGGTATTGTTGGTGCTGGCGGTGGATTTTTAATCATTCCAGCATTGGTTATTTTCGCAAAATTACCCATGAAAAAAGCCGTCGGGACTTCCTTGTTAATTATTGCAGCCAAGAGTTTGATTGGTTTCGTTGGGGATGTACAACGTTATGGGGACCAATTGGACTGGACCCTCTTATTAACGGTAACCGCCATTGCGGTATTTGGTATCTTTATCGGTATCTATTTAAATAAATTTATTGACGGGAAAAAACTGAAGAAAGGCTTCGGTTGGTTCGTTTTATTGATGGCCGTCTACATTATAGGAAAACAACTTTAATAGCATAGAATTAAAATCGCAATATCATGACAGTAGAACAGATTTACACGGGATGTTTGGCACAAGGTGCCTACTACATTGCCTCAAATGGCGAAGCAGTGATCATCGATCCATTGCGCGAAGTTGGTCCGTACCTTGATCGTGCAGAGAAAGATGGTGTAACCATTAAGTATATTTTAGAGACGCATTTTCATGCGGATTTCGTTTCAGGTCATCTTGATTTAGCAGCGAAGACCGGTGCGAAAATCGTCTACGGTCCCACTGCAAACACGCAGTTTGATTGCCACGTTGCACAGGACGGAGAAGTATTAAAAGTAGGTGATGTAAGCATTCAGGTGATGCATACACCAGGTCATACGATGGAAAGCACCACTTATTTATTGAAAGACGAAAGTGGTAAGGATTACGCTATTTTCTCAGGAGATACCTTGTTCTTAGGAGATGTAGGCCGTCCAGACCTCGCGCAGAAGGCAGCGAGCATTACGCAGGAAGATTTAGCAGGGATTTTATTCGATTCGTTGCGCAATAAAATTATGGTTTTGGCAGACGATGTGATCGTATATCCAGGTCACGGTGCTGGTTCTTCTTGTGGTAAAAATATGTCGAAAGAAACTGTAGGTACCATTGGTGAGCAAAAAGCAACGAATTATGCGCTCCGCGGAAACATGACGAAAGAAGAATTTGTAGCAGAGGTAACGGATGGTCTATTACCTCCACCAGCCTACTTCCCTGAGAATGTTCGCATGAATAAGACCGGATATGAGAGCTTAGATAAAGTTATGGAGCGCGGTTTACGTCCGCTATCTGTAGATGCGTTCGAGGCGGCTGCAACTGAAACGGAGGCATTAATTTTAGATACACGTCACCAGGATACGTTCATCCACGGTTTTATACCTCAATCTATATTCATTGGTATTAAAGGTAGCTTTGCTATGTGGGTTGGTGCTTTGATTCCCGATATCAAACAAGAAATCTTGATTGTTGCCGATCCAGGAATGGAAGAGGAGGTTGTGACAAGATTATCCCGTGTGGGTTATGATAATTGTATAGGTTTCCTGGACGGCGGTTTTGATGCTTGGAAAAATTCAGGTAAAGAAGTAGATTCTCTTCCTCAAGTTACCGCTGAAGAACTAAAGGGTATGGCGAATGCGACCGTAGTCGATGTGCGTAAATCAGGTGAGTATTTGAGCGAGCATTTGATTGATGCCATCAATGTAGAGTTGGATTACATCAATGACCAAATGTCGAGCGTACCACAAGAAGGCACCTTCTATGTGCATTGTGCAGGAGGTTACCGTTCGGTGATTGCTTCTTCTATTCTTAAAGCACGTGGTTACCACAATATGGTAGACGTTGCAGGTGGCTTTAAGGCCATTAAGGAAGCGGGCCTTAACGTATCTGATTACGTTTGTCCATCCACCTTGTAAGCACGATCTGAAACATAGAAACCGCGCCTTAAATGTTGCGGTTTCTATGTTTAGTGAGCCCTAATCACTTCAATCTATTTCTAACGCATTAATAAACAACACTATGGATTTAATTCTTCAACCTTGGCCCTGGTATGTCAGTGGTGCCCTTATCGCATTTGTGATGTGGATGCTGCTTTACTTCGGTAAGTCATTTGGTTTCTCGAATAATTTGAGAACCCTTTGTACAATGTGTGGCGCTGATAAATTTGCACCTTTTTTCCAGTTCAATTGGAAGACGCAGAGCTGGAACCTATTTTTTCTTGTAGGTGCCGGTTTGGGTGGTTACATCGCAACGAATTTTCTAACAACACCAGATTATGTGGTCGCCATTTCTGAAGCAACCATTGAAGATTTAGGAGTTTTGGGTTTTGCGGCTCCAACAGGCTATGCACCAGCTAGCCAATTCGGTCTAGAAGCCTTGAGCTCCTGGCAGAATATTGTTATCCTCGCGCTAGGTGGTTTTATGGTAGGATTCGGAGCGCGTTATGCAGGAGGTTGTACTTCTGGACATGCAATTTCCGGAATTTCTAATCTACAGCCTGCTTCTTTACTTGCTGTCGTCGGATTTTTTATTGGAGGACTCGCTATGACACATTTAATTTTCCCATTAATCTACTAAGCCATGAAACAGATAAAATTTTTACTTGCAGGTACGTTGTTCGGCATCATAATGTTTAAGAGTGAAGCCGCTTCCTGGTATAGAATTCAAGAAATGTTCCGTTTCCAGGACTTTCATATGTACGGCATCATTGGATTAGCTGTGGCAATAGGTGTGCCGATGGTTTGGTTGATGAAGAAGAACAATGCCAAGGATTTTTCAGGGTCGCCTATTGTATTTAATCCAAAGGCATGGAGTATTCCTCGTTACCTCTTCGGTGGAATCATCTTTGGTTTGGGTTGGGCCTTAAGCGGTGCTTGTCCCGGTCCTATAGTTGTGAATATAGGTGCAGGTTTCGTTGGCTATATCATCGTGTTGATTGCCGCCTTATTTGGAACCTTCCTATACGGAGTACTACGCGATAAACTTCCACATTAAAGCATATGGATTTTAATCAGGTACCTCAAGAAAAAAAGACGCAGTTTGCCTTACTCATTGGTCAGATGGGTAAGAGCATTCTTGCTATTTTGTTTGGTGTATTGATATTAGGATCCCTCTGGGGCGTGAGTTCCTCAGTACCAGAACCATCCAACTTTGGGCCTCAAGCAGAGGAAATCCCAGATGTTCCGTGGGATTACGCGATGTTTAAGGATGTCGATTATACGCATCCAGCAACAACAGAACAGGTGGCCTATGGGCGAAGATTGGTTGATGCTACAGCGGATTACATAGGTCCCAAAACTATTAAGCCTTTCGCGGGGAATAATTTAAATTGTTCATCGTGCCATTTAGATGGTGGTGGCAAGCCATTTGCGGCACCGTTTGTAACCGTACCAAGCCAATTTCCTCAATTTCGTAGTCGCGAAAACAAAGAAGGTACCATACAAGAACGCATCAATGGTTGTATGCAACGTTCAATGAACGGGAAACCATTGCCGGTGGAAGGAGAAGAAATGGCAGCAATTGTTGCTTACATGGAGTGGTTGAGCTATGATACGCCTCGTGGAGAAAAAATAAAAGGAAATAAGTTTCTCCCAGTTCAGTATCCAGATCGCCGTGTAGATCTTGAACATGGTAAGGCGGTCTACATTCAGCACTGTCAATCCTGTCATATGGACGACGGTCAGGGTCAACCTGCCCTGAACAGTTTTACTTATACCTATCCGCCTTTGTGGGGTCCGGATTCATACAATGATGGCGCGGGTATGCATCGCGTAATTACCGCAGCCCAGTTTATTAAAGGAAATATGCCACTAGGGACCACGGCGGATGAGCCTTTGCTGACGGATGAAGAGGCCTACGATGTGGCAGGATATATCAATAGCTTTGCTCGGCCGCAAAAAGAGAATAAAATGGCTGATTTCCCTGATCGAACGTTAAAGCCGATGAGCACACCTTATGGTCCCTGGGCGGATTCGTTCTCTGCAGATCAGCATAAGTTTGGTCCTTATGGAGAAATCGCCGCTTTTTATATGTCTGAATACGAGATCAGTAAGTCCAAATAATGCGTAAATTTTTATTGCTGTGGCTCCTTCCAATGATGGCATGGGGGCAGAATACTAGCGTTTTAAAAGTTCAGCAGGGCGTTCGATTCACCTCTTTTTCCATGACCACGCAAAACGGACTTTTTGGACCCTATGCTTCTTTAACGGATTACTATGCAAATGCCTTGGGGCTGGATTATTTACTCCATGCTAAAAAGGGCAAATGGCGTTTTGATGCGGAGGTGTATAGCAGTGCATTAGTTTTTGGTAATCCATGGGAATTGGATCCTTTAACCTCAAAAACTTCGCGGTATGAGGGCGGTTTATTTGCCGTAAATGCTAAAGAGCAGCGTGCGGTGGTTGTGCCTTCCATAGCTGAATGGACCTATCTAGGTGACCGATTCAAATTGGGCTTAGGCAACTTCGCTCTGGAGGGGACCTTTCTGAATATGGAGCACGGTCGAATGATTCCTTCCACCTTTACGGGTATTCATTTGGACTGGAAGCAGGGCCAATGGAAGTACACATTAGCAGCAATCTCTCACGTGGGTGCTAGAAGTACCAGCGGATTTAAGACCGTTGCCAATTCTTTAGCACAATACAATCCAGGTTTAGATACCAGCGGGTCTCGGCATGATAAGAGCCAGGTAGAGACACCGGGTATTTTATATTTCAGTGGTAAAAACACACATGTGTTTGAGCAATGGTATGGGTCAATGACGACAGAATATTATGGGTTGCCAGGGGTTTTTCATACGGTGGTATGGGATGAGAAATTGGCCCACAATCAGCACTTGATACAGCTTCAGTACATTCGTCAAGAAAAATGGGGAAACGGTGGCAATGCCGATCCATATCTTGCCTACTTTCAGCAGCAGCGCAGTCAATACTTTGGCCTAAAATATTCAAACAAAGTGGGCGATGTCGATTATTATACTGCGGTCTCCCACATAGATGGAAATGGAAAATTATTATTCCCAAGGGAATGGGGAAGGGAATACCTTGTAACCTTTCAAGGTCGAGAGCGTCAGGAGGGAATGGGGAGTACAACGGCGGTGGTCTTTGGTGCATCCGGTAAATGGCGTCAGGGTAAAGTCGGTCACAATGGAGGAGTAAGTACAGGAATTTATGTGCGACCAGAACCGGGCAATTACAAATACAATAAATACGCCATGCCAAGCAATCAACAGACGAATGTTTGGTGGGGACAACAGTGGAAAGGTGGTACACACAAGCTGCTAGCCATGTTGGTTTACAAGGTGCCATTAGGCAGTCAAACCTTAACAGCCGGTCAAACTATTAATAAAGTAGATATGGTAAATATCAATCTGATTTACCGCTACCAGCCGCGACTGTTCCAGAAATAAAATCGCATTCAAGGTGTGAGGCCAACTTTTCAAGAGCGTACCTTTAAGCCAATGAATAATCCGTTCGAAAGTCTAAAAAATGTATTCTTCGTTTTTGCTGTGATTCTCATAGCAGGAACGGTAGGTTATCGTTGGCTTGAGGGTTTTAATTGGTTGCAATCCTTTTATATGGTAATCCAGACCGTGAGTACGGTTGGGTTTAATGAAGTAGGCCCACTGAGCACAGGCGGGATCTGGTTTACAATCGCCTTGATAGTAGGGAGTTTTGGCACCTTTGCTTACGGAGCGGGCCTTTTAGCTCAATTGGCCATTGATGGAAAAGTGCAACTGTATTTACGAACGAAAAGATTGGAGCGTAAGGTGGAAAAACTAAATAATCATACGATTGTCTGTGGACTTGGTCGTAATGGACGACAGGTAGTGAGTAAACTCAAAGCCTATGGCGTTCAGGTGGTGGTGTTGGAATTAGATGAAGAGCGGGCAAACAGGTACCGTGAGGAGCTAGATGGGGTCGTCGTGTTGATCGGTGATGCGACCAATGATGAAATTCTTGAAAAGGCGAATATTGCCCATGCGAGCAGTCTGGTAGCTGCCCTTGCATCGGATACAGACAATCTATTTGTGGTGATTTCGGCCCGTCAATTGAACCCTAGATTGATCATAGGTGCACGTGCAAATACAGAAAGTACGGAGAAAAAGCTGCTAGCAGCAGGCGCAAATTATACCGTCAGCCCTAATCTGGTAGGCGGGTCACACCTCGCACATAACCTCATGAACCCTGGCGTGATGAATTTCTTAGACCACCTTAGTGTGGGCGGATCCAGCGCCACAAATATTGAAGAAATTGTGGTGGATGAACTGCCAGAAGAGCTGTCTAATTGCAACATTAAAGACCTAAAGATTCGCCAACAAACCGGCTGTACAGTCATAGGTTATGTGGATGAATCGGGTGAATTGGTTGTGAATCCATCGCCCGATTTTAACGTGGCGCCGCATTCGAAACTTTATGTTTTGGGTAATGACGAACAGATAAGCGCCTTTCGCAATTGGTTCAATAAACAAACTCAGTCCTCTTAGTCATGAAAATACTCTTTACCGGTTCCAACGGCCTGTTGGGTCAGAAAATTGCTACGGCCACAACCAATTATCCGCAGCATACTTTTCTTGCCACCTCTCGTGGGGTGAACAGAACGAAAGCAATGGGCACTGCCGCCTATGCCGCCATGGACATTACCAATGCTGAGAATGTGAGTGACGTGGTTGGTGATTTTGAGCCTGATGTGATCATTCACGGCGCTGCGATGACCCACGTTGATGAATGCGAATTGCATCCAGAGCAAGCTACTTTGATGAATGTAGAGGGTACACGTAATATTGCCAATGCAGCAAATGAAGTTGGTGCGCATGTGGTACACATCAGTACGGACTTCATTTTCGATGGTGAGGATGGTCCGTATAAAGAAGATGCACAGGCGAAACCCTTGAGTCATTACGGATGGACGAAATTAGAAGCTGAAGAAATTATTAAAGAATTGCCCTCTTGGAGTATTTTGCGTACCGTACTGGTCATTGGTATGGCAGAAGACCTGAGTCGAAGTAACATCGTTTTGTGGGCGAAAGGCGCTTTAGAAAAGGGACAGCCCATTAATGTCGTGGACGACCAATTTCGAACTCCTACGCTCGCTGAAGATTTAGCTCAGGGTGCTTTACTAGCCGCAGATCAATGCGCCCAGGGAGTTTATAATATTTCAGGCCCAGATTTTATGTCCATATATGACTTAGTAGGGCAAGTCGCTGAACACTTTGATCTCAGTATGGAGTCCGTAACACGAACCGATTCTACAACCCTAAATCAACCTGCAAAACGTCCGCCTCGCACGGGATTTGATATTTCTAAAGCCAAAGGTGTAATGGGTTACGAGCCACACACTTTTAAGGAGGCTCTAGAAATCATTGCAAAACAAGCAGGATTGTAACCACATATTTGTAGGGACCGCTGCTTTCCACTATTTTCGAGGTTCACTCTAACTGATCCGAAAGGAACATGGCAAAATCGACAGAAGCATGGGGTTCTCGCGTAGGACTCATTTTAGCAATGGCAGGAAATGCTGTTGGTTTAGGTAATTTCTTGCGCTTCCCTGTTCAGGCTGTTCAAAACGGCGGCGGGACATTCATTATTCCTTACCTCGTTAGTTTTCTCCTCATGGGGATTCCCTTGTTATGGGTGGAGTGGGCTATGGGACGATTCGGTGGACGCTATGGCGATCACAGCACCCCGTTCATTCTCGACAATATGACCAAACGTAGGTTCTGGAAATACTTCGGTGTATTTGGAATCTTTACCAATATGGGCGTCATGGCGTACTATACCTATATCGAAAGTTGGACGCTGACCTATACTTTAAAGTCACTGAAAGGTGATTTCTTAGGGGTTAATTTGGACCAATTGGACACCTATTTCAACAACTACGTTGATCTTGGAAGTGGTATTAACTTTCCAGTTTGGGCGCTGCTTGCTTTCGTGATCACATTGACAATAAATATTTATATTCTTTCCAAAGGCTTGAGCGGTGGCATTGAAAAAGTGGCGAAAATTGCGATGCCATTACTTATTGGTTTTGGTGCCTTCCTTGCCATCATGTCTTGGACAACAGGTTCAACGGGCCGTTGTGAGGACTGTTCTACTTTCGTCGGCTTGAATTTCTTGTGGGAGCCAGATTTTTCATCGCTATCGAATCCTAAAATATGGTTGGCTGCTGCCGGCCAAATCTTTTTTACCCTCTCCGTTGGGATGGGCACTATCCACTGTTACAGCTCTTATCTCAGTCAGCGGGATGATATTGCATTAAATGCCATGTCAGCAGGTTGGATGAATGGTTTTGTAGAGATTGTTTTAGGATCCGCGGTAGTTATTCCAATCGCCGTAGGTTATTTAGGTTTGGATTGGGTTGTCGATAATGCCGGGTTTATGATGGCCTTTAAAACTATGCCGTTCCTCTTTGATCAGTGGGGCAGTGTTATGGCGGTGATTTCTGGTGTGGCATGGTTTGGACTACTCTTCTTCGCGGGAATTACTTCTTCATTGGCGATGGGAACGCCTTGGATGGGCTTCGTTCAGGATGAATTTGGGTGGACCAAAAAAAAGAGTGCCCTCCTTTTAGGAATCGCCATTTTCGTTATGGGACTGCCAACAATTCTCTTTTTTGAGAAAGGTGTCTTTGACGAATATGATTACTGGACTGGAACCGTGAGTCTGGTCATTTTTGCCCTCGCTGAGGTTATTCTCTTCGCATGGGTCTTTGGAATGGACAAAGGTTGGAAAGAAATTACAGATGGAGCAGATATGCGTATTCCGCGAATTTATCGCCCAATCATTAAATACGTTACACCGCTATTTATTGGGATCATTTTCTTGACGTCATTGTTCAAGCCTTTGAACGGCGAATTGTCCGATTGGTCAACCGCTTTTTCAAGCCTTACTAGTGGACAAGGATGGCCATGGGCAAACGACAGCATCATTAATCAAATCTTCCATATCAACACGGGTGTGCAGTGGATGGCCGATGGTGCACTCACAAACATGTTCTATATTGATATGAGCCGTTTCTTTCTTTTGGCTTGTTTCTTTGGTCTTGTGGCTATGGTTAAGATTGCTTCTAATAAACGTAAAAAAGCCGCACAATAATGACGACTTCAGCTTTAATCATGATCATTTTAACGCAAGGAACCGTTCTTGCCGCGACCATCTATTTCTTTCGTAAGGTGCTTAATACGCCACCGAAACCTGAGCCGGATTCGTATACAGACAATGATGACCATCCCCGCGACTAAGTCAGCAACTTTTAGTTATTCACGAAATTTGTAGTCCAGCCACGCACTGTCCAACTTGCATGCAAATGCAACTGTAATGCACCAGGCCAAAGCACAAATAATTCGAACTTTTCAGCTTTTGATAGTGGCCGCTCTTGCGGCCACTATTTGGTTACGGCCGGCGGCCGAGGCGCGCGA
>JAHEKP010000005.1 GCA_024638285.1 Cryomorphaceae bacterium | reverse complement strand
ATGTCAGCGTTTTGTCAGACAACAGCCTTGTTTAGAGGCTGTTGGAAGTGGAGCTGGCGGGAATCGAACCCGCGTCCAAACAAGGAAGCCTGAGGCTTTCTACATGCTTATCTTATGATTGGATTTTCGATCGATCTCTGAGCATAAGCACCCTAATCACGACTTATCTTCTAGACTTAGGTTAGCCCGCGAAGCGAAGGCTAACTGCATTCCTGAATTTTCCACACCCCGTAATCAGTCGCCTCAGGACAGGGGCTCCTGCGAGATGTTCAGCTCCTATACCTAGTATAGGATTAGCAAAATCGACATCCTGTCAGATTAAGCGGCCAAAGCGTAAGAATCTTCGCCAGTTAAAAAAAATGAAGCGGTGTATTAACGAGCTGCCCCTTCAGCGCTCGACATGCTTACATCAACCTTCGGCTTGCTGTCAAAACCAGTCAGCCCCAGTAAAAATGTGGAGTGCGAAGATAAGCGAATTCTAGGCCAATTATGTGTACATCAGCTCAGGAACTATGGAAATAATCGCTAAAATCTATACTATCTTTAAGGATATGAAAATTGGCATACTAAGAGAGGGAAAAGTCCCAATAGATAAGCGTGTTGCGTTAACTCCAGCACAGGCGGCGGCATTGAAAAGTTCATATGATTGTGAGGTGGTAGTTCAGCCTTCTCCTATTCGTGCCATTACAGACGAAGAATATAATCATCATGGAATAGCGCTGCAAGAAGATTTGTCTGATTGCGATGTGCTGTTTGGCGTGAAAGAGGTTCCCTTGCAGGATTTGATTCCGAACAAAACGTATTTCTTTTTCTCTCATACCTTTAAGCAGCAGCCCTACAATGCTAAGCTTTTGAGAGCATGCGTCGATCGTAATATTCGTTTGATTGATTACGAATTACTTAAGAAAAACGGGACTCGAGTGGTGGCATTTGGCCGGTTTGCAGGTCTTGTTGGAGCCTACAATGGTCTAAGGGGCTGGGGTGATAAATATGGACAATTTGCACTTAAGCCTGCGCATGAGTGTCGTGATATGCAGGACATGTTTGACCAACTCAAGGGTATTGATTGGCCAGCAGATTTACGCATCCTGCTTACTGGTAAAGGACGTGTGGCAAGGGGCGCTGTGGAGACTTTGCAGGCAAGCGGTATTCCAGAAATCGCACCAAATGAAGTGGATACTTACGTAGGTTGTTTTTGGAGCCAGTTAGATGTGGAGCATTATTACAAGACCAGCGACGGGAGTCCTTTCAATCGCAATGCACTTTTTTCAGATCCAACGGGTTTTGAAAGTGATTTCATGCGGTATGCTCCATACAGTAGGCTCTACATCGCAGGGCATTATTACGATAGTAGAGCGCCTTTTATTTTCTCAAGAGCGGACGCTAAACAGCCGAATTTTGCTATCACCTATGTAGCGGATATCAGTTGCGATATAGACGGCCCTGTAGCTTCTACGCTCCGGGCTTCAACTATTACTGAGCCTTTCTATGGATATTTGGCAGCTGAAGAGAAGGAGGTGGCGCATGATCACCTTGAAGCAATAGGAGTAATGGCTGTAGATAATCTTCCGTGTGAATTGCCTAGAGATGCTTCCTTGAGCTTTGGTTCCGATTTAATGGAGCATGTCATACCTGCACTATTTAATGGAGATAAAGCACAGATTCTTTATCGGGCAACTGAATGTGATGGTGGCATGCTTGCGAATGATTTTGAATACCTTCAATCCTATATAGATAAGGCGTAGTGGCTAAGAAGGCATTACATATCAGCAAAGGGGTAAAGGAAGCTCCATCTGTGAATCCTAAATTACAAGCGGGGAAGAGGAGTAATCGCTCTGTGAGTGACTTAGCTAAGGAAATTTTAGCAGGTAACCGAACAGCTTTAGCTCAAGGCATTACCCTGGTTGAAAGCAATGCGGCAGCGGATATACTCAATGCCCGTTCACTTTTAAATGAATTGATGCCGCATACTGGCAAGAGTTTCCGAATAGGCATTACGGGTGTACCGGGCGTGGGTAAGAGTACTTTTCTTGAAGCATACGGAAACGCTTTGCTGAACTCAGATCAGAATGCGCAAATCGCGGTACTTGCAGTAGATCCCTCTTCTGAAATCAGTAAAGGCTCAATTTTAGGTGATAAAACGCGAATGATGGAACTAGGTAAGCATGATCGTGCATTTATTCGTCCTAGTGCTTCTGGCGGTAATTTAGGTGGTGTCGCAAAAAAGACTAGAGAAGTCCTCTTGTTGTGCGAAGCAGCGGGTTTTAATTACATCTTCATTGAAACCGTTGGCGTTGGTCAGAGCGAAACATTGGTTTCGAAACTAGTAGATTGTTTTCTCTTTTTGGCAATGCCAGGTACTGGTGATGAATTACAAGGATTAAAAAAGGGGATAATGGAGATGGCAGATATCATCGCGGTAAATAAAAGTGAGGCCCCAAACACCGCTGCAGGTGAGCGAAGTGCGCTTTCAATTCGTAGTGCCTTACAGCTGTTCACAAATAAAGCGTACGAATGGCATCCTCCTGTCGTATTGACATCGGGGCTGACAGGCTATGGTTTTAGTGAATTAGAATCGGCTTTTGATCGCTACCGCAGGCACAGTGTAGCTAAGGGATGGTTCGAAGATAAACGTAAAGAACAACAGGCGTATTGGTTTGAAAATTCAGTTCGTGAAGGGGTTTTCGAGCTCCTAAGTAAAAACGTGGATTGGCAAAAGCACTATGAAAAGTTGAGCAAGGACGTCGCTGAAGGGCGATTAAATCCATTCGAAGCTAGCGCTTCGCTGGTTCAATCTCTACAGGGTAAGGTTTAGAAATTCCGAGCTGCTTCGTGCTTTAGTAGGAGAATAGCGGCTTTCGTCGGGAAAATATCTCCCTTCATCTCAAGTTCAATCAACTTTCGACTTAAATCAGCTGAGGTTGCTTCACTACCTAATTCTGCAGCTGTTTTATTGATTAACGAGACCACTTGACTCTTTGCGCTCACCACGTGATTCCACGCACTGTCCGTCACATACACTTGTTGAGAAATGTTGTAGTCAAATTCATCCCGGACTGCATCTACAAGCAGTTTTCTGTAGTTTCCTATATCCAGCGAGCCCGGCTTGATACGCAAAACCAGCCGATTTGGGCTGATGCGTTCTAAGAGTACAATAATCCGCTCATATGCTTGAAAACGCATAGGAAGCGCCTTTTTCTGCAGGTCTTTACGCAAGTAAAACTGGCGTCTTTTTTCTTCGTTATCTACGAAGTTAGATAGCAGTAAATAGGTGAGCAACAGCATTAAAGCCGCCGGAAAAGTATACTTAAGAATTTCAATAAATGCTTCCATGAATATGTCTTGAGGCATACAAATATCGTTATTTTTGCCACCTTATTATACATTATCCATGCAATCACTTTCAAAAAGAGCACAAGAAATGGGTCTGCCTATGACCATCGAGATGGCGAAAAAGGCGCGCGAATTAAGTGCCACGGGTAAGAATGTTATCAGTCTATCACTTGGCGAGCCAGATTTCGATACCCCAGGCTTTATTAAAGAAGCGGCATCACAGGCTATGATTGAGAACTATACGCATTACATGCCCGTACCTGGTTTTACAGATGTACGAGAAAGTATAGCCGAAAAGTTTAAACGCGACAACGGTATTGAGTATACAGCGGATCAAATTGTCATTAGCACTGGTGCAAAGCAGAGCCTTTTAAATATTTTCTTAGCGCTCGTAAATCCCGGAGATGAAGTCATCATTCCGGCGCCGTATTGGGTGAGTTATATGGATCAAGCGGACTATTGTGGCGCTGAGGTAAAGGTGCTGTCGACTACAATGGAAAGTGGTTTTAAAATCAGCGCGGACCAATTAGAATCGGCCATCACTTCAAAATCTAAAGTGCTCATTTTCTCGTCACCTAATAATCCATGTGGCGCAGTGTACAGTAAAGAGGAATTAGCGGCCATCGCCTCAGTAGTAGCGAAGCATCCTAACCTGTATATTATTTCAGACGAAATTTATGAGTTGCTGAACTACGGTGAGGTAGCTCATGTATCTATTGCAAGTTTTCCAGAAGTTTACAACCAAACCATAACAGTGAACGGTTTGTCAAAGGGATTTGCGATGACGGGCTGGCGTATTGGTTACATTGGCGCACCTGAATGGATAGCCAAAGCTTGTACAAAGTTTCAGTCAAACTTCACATCAGGGACAAACTCCATTGCCCAGCGCGCATGTAAAACGGCGGTAGAAGCAGATCCGTCAATAGTAAATTACATGGTGGAAAAATTCGCGTACCGTCGTGAGAAAATGGTTGGGTGGATGAAGGAAATCCCCGGTTTTGAATTAGAGACCCCTCCAGGTGCATTTTATGTTTTCCCAAGAATAACAGCGCTTTTAGGTAAGAAATTTAAAGGTGTAGTTTTAGAGACTTCGCTTGATTTCAGCATGTATCTACTAGAAGAAGGTTTGGTAAGTACAGTTCCTGGAGATGCTTTTGGATTGCCAGGTTACATTAGGTTTTCATATGCAGCAGCGGAAGCAGAGTTAGAGGAGGCAGTCAGACGAGTAAAGGCTGCGGTGGCGAATTTAGAGGACTAAGTCCAATTATTTTGAAGATAGAGGTTTCGAACGGTGAGATATTGGACAAGGTTTCCATTTTAGCAATAAAATTGGAGCGCATAACAGATGTAGAAAAACGTCTTAATGTCCAAAACGAATGGGATGCCCTGCAAAATGCGGTGCAACATATTACGAGCTTAGCGAAACCGCTGGATGAATTTAATGAAGTTGTTGCGGGACTCAAAGCCACCAACGAAGCCCTTTGGGACGTCGAAGATGCGTTACGTTTGAAGGAAAAAGCAAAGGATTTTGGAAATGCATTCGTGGTTCTTGCGCGGGAAGTGTATGTTCTGAATGATCAACGCGCTGCCTTTAAAAGTACCATCAATACCCTCACGGGTTCGAGCCTTCGAGAAGAAAAATCGTACGAAGGTTACTGAGCCACAGGACGTTTACAGGAATAGTCCTAACTTCGAATAACAAGAAGAGAAAATTTTGAGCTTAGAATCGCGATTCAATGCGCTACGAGAGCGCATCAATATTAGGCTTTATGATAGCCGTGACTTTGTGTTGCGATTGCTTTCGCGTGGTAGCGTTGTAGTCGCTCTCAGCACGCTTGTAGCTTTGGTCTTTTATCATGGTTATCAGCTTGAAGCCCATCAGAATACCATCATCGGGTATATTGTTCGTGGTTCCATTGGTTATTACCTCATTAAGTTTTTGCTCGAGCTCTTTTATAATTTCCATCCGAAACAATTCTTGAAGGACCGTAAATGGGAGGGTGTATTGATGCTCTTTCTTATCATCGATATAGTCGTAATCAATTTGACGGGTTTTGAGCTGCTTAATCAAGCAGGTTTAGTTCTTAAAATTCCGGGACTACAGGAAAGCTTTTTGATTGTATTGCAATGTTATGTATTGATCATCGTTGGATTAGAATTCGGTAAAGTAGGGGAGCTTTTGCCGCAGTCAAAACTTAGTCCACCAACTTTGTTGGTTTTGAGTTTTTTAGTCTTGATTGCCTTGGGTACAAGTCTATTAATGCTCCCAGAGATGACCATTCCAGGCGAATCGGGACTGGATCTAATGACCGCATTATTCACTAGTATATCTGCAAGCTGTGTAACGGGTTTAAGTCTGATAGACATCAGTGCGGTTCTTAGTGGTAAAGGCCAATTTATTGTGATGTTGTTAATGCAACTAGGCGGATTGAACATCATTTCCTTTGCGGCACTGTTTGCTATTCTTCGCGGAGGCTTTGGTATGCGGCAGCAAAACTTTATGAGTGAGAATTTAGGGGAGGATTTAAAACGCTCTCGTTCGCTGATTTCTGCAATTTTTAGACTCACTTTGATTATAGAAGGAACAGGTGCGGTATTGCTTGGGATTTTATGGCGAAATGATTTTGACACGCTAGGTACTACCATTTTTTATAGCCTGTTTCACAGCATTTCCGCATTCAATAATGCGGGCTTTTCCCTTTTTTCAGATTCATTAGCATCTCCTGCTGTACAATGGGATTTTAGCGTGCATTGGGTGATCGCGCTAATGATCGTACTAGGAGGTATTGGATTTGGTACTCTGACAGATGTTTTACGTCAGCCTTGGTACAAGCAGCCCATTATGCGTTCCTGGCGAACACTGCGAATTGGAACTAAATTAGGTTTGTTCGTATCTGCTACTTTGATTGTCATTGGAGGGGTGATCTTCTTCTTTTTAGATCCAGGTAGCCAAGACGTAGGTGCTCATATAAGCCATAGTTTTTTTCAAAGCATTACAGCGAGGACAGCAGGGTTTAATACCGTATCTATAGGGTCGTTAGCTACACCCGCTTTGTTGTTCTTGATTTTCTTAATGTTCATTGGAGGAGGATCCGGATCAACTGCAGGTGGTATTAAAACAAGCACTTTTGCGTTGGTATTTATGAGTGCAGCAGCTACCATTCAAGGAAAGAAAAACATCAACCTCTACAGAACACAGATTCCATGGGAATTGATGAATCGTGCTTTTGCGATCTTTTTATTCTCCGTGGTAAGTATTTTGTTGGGAATTTTCGCTTTGACCATATTAGAGCCCACTATGGATTTGCTCGACCTGGCTTTTGAAGAAGTAAGTGCCTTTTGTACCGTGGGTTTAAGTACCGGTATTACTGCTGATTTAAGCCTAGGTTCAAAGGCCATTTTGATGCTTTCAATGCTCATAGGTAGGGTAGGTACGTTGACCTTAGCCTTTGCTTTGAGTGGTCAACGGCAGGAAGTAAACACCTTTAAATATCCCAAGGCGAATATCCATGTAGGATAAAAAAAAGCTGCACAAGGCAGCTTTTATAAGGATGTTGAACTTGAGTTAATTTTTATCTTGAAAATCAAGGTCTTTAATTCCGATCGCTTTCAAGAGCTTCTTTCCATTGACTTTCAAAACCTCTTTGATACCCGTAGCTACTTTTTTAGCAGCATTGTCATCTGGCCGTGAGACAAATTTTGAATCTCTGTAACTAACGCCTTTTTCTGGTTTCGTATAAAAATAGGTGTAGAAGCTCTTGCGCGATTCCCCTTCTGGGATCGTTATTTTTTTATAGCCGTGAGGACTGTTTTCGTCGGTGTAAAAAATAACTGCCGTATTAAATGTAGGGGGTACCTGTGTTACACATTCAGTCATCTCTTTGTTCCATAATTCCAGTGCTCCGCCGTATTCAGGTTTCCAATTCTTATTGAGGTAAACCAACAAATTAATTCTGCGCCACAAGCCCAGCTTTGGATTCATATTGACATCGATATGGACATCTACATAGGATCCGTTTTTCCCCTGATGTACACCAGATCCTAGAGCATCAGTGGTAGTATGCAGCCCTTCTATGCCTGTAATGCGACTTAATTGGTCACTCCAGTCTTTAGATGCAACGGCTTCTCTAACTTTTGAAAAGGAAGGGTGCCAACGATCAAAATGATAATCTTCGCTTTTATCCTCATTTAAGCTTTTACGCTTGACATTTAAATCATCAATAGAGGGGAAATGGGCAAACAAATCATTTGCAATTTCCTCATTGAAGAAATCTTCCATGACCAAATACTTGCAAGGCTTCGCGTTTTCATAAGCGTCCTTAAGTGCGCCGGCAAAGCTTGCGTCTAGATATTTTGGATTAATTACTCCTTGTCCCATGGGATATAAATTATAAACTCAAATATAACGGCTAGTTTTTCTTTTGTCTCGTGACATCGGTCAGTTTTCCGTAGATCTTGAAAAATAGTTTCGGCAAGAATCGTTTGAAGGGCACCGCGAGCAATTCATACCTGCCTATGAAGAGGTTTCTCTGGGGCTTATTTCGAGTGGAGCGCTGATAAAACTTTCGAGCGAAAACTAAAGGAAGCATTCCTTTCTCTTGAGCAACGCTGTTTTTTTGAATGGGTACTCCATTCGGGCCTAGGCTATTCAGAGTAACGGCCGTGTTAATGAAGCCGGGATGAACGATGCCAATATGAACTGCACTCGAGCGAAGTTCGTATTGTAAGCTCTCAAAATAGCCAATAACCGCGTATTTACTTGCTGCATAGGCTGCTAATTTGGGTGATCCAAAGTGGCCTAAAATACTTGCAATGGTCCAGATTTGACCGCTATTGCGTGCCATCATGTGCGGGAGCACTGCTTTCGTAAGGGCTACGGCTCCCCAAAAATTCACTTCTAATACTTTATGTTCAACGGCTGCATCCATTTCGAGTACCGTACCTAGATGTCCGAGTCCAGCATTGTTAATTAGGATATCTATAGAACCAGTAAACGCCAAAGCTTGGTGCATCCAAACTTCGGCGTTTTCATATTGTTCTAAGTCTAAGGGAAGAATAAAGCTACGTTCAGGGTGGGCTAATTGCTTTTGAAGCGATTCTAGCACCAGCGTACGTCGTGCACTCAAAATGGTTTGGTAGCCTTGAGCGTTATACGTTAAAGCCAATGCTTCACCTATACCGCTAGACGCCCCTGTAATCCATACCGTTTGTGCTTGCTTCATTTCAATCCTTTGAATCTAAAGTAAGCTTTCTACTAGAAACTTCTGCGGCTTCTTCCAGCGCTGTTTGATTGCCCTTTTGGGTAACCACCGCCCGCTTTTGGTTTGCCGTATCCGCCACCAGATGAACGTCCACCTGATCTAGCGCTTCCGCCTGAGCGACTGCCACTGCGGTTATCATCTCTACTGAAACTGCCACCGCCTCTTCTATCAGAGCTTGTTCTATCGTTGCTGAAACGCTCGCGTCTTTCTGTGCGTTCGCCGCTGATGCGTTCGCGTCTAACGGGACGGTCGCTTGAACGATTATCTCTACGGTCTGAACCTCCTTCAAAGCTGCGTTTTCCTTTGTAACCACCGCTGTCTCTGCGATCTCTTCCACCTCCATATGAAGGACGCTCCGCTCGTGTTGAACTACTGCCTTCTTCGAAGTATGAATTCACTACATATGATCCAGTCTTAGCGCCGTTTAAACGCGCCGCAACTTCTACAGCATGACGGTCTTCGATATCTATTTTAGTAAACGTTTTGTCCATATCGATTTTTCCGATACGCACTTTCGTTCCTTCCATTGCATCATTAATCAGCCCCATTATGCGGCTTGGATTGACGTTTTGACGGTAGCCTAAATCGATAACCACAGTTTTAAAGCCTTCTTCTCTGCCCGTAGAGCGATCACGCTTGCCATGTTCTTTGGGGCTTGATGCTTTTTCATTGATATCTCGTGCTCCGCGGTAACGACTAAGCATAACGGACGTCTCATGACCTACAAAACGTTCGATCAACTCTGCTTTGCTTAAATGTGCCAATTTATCCATGGCGACATCCAAGAGTTGAGGATCAATAGTTGTAGTATGCTCAAAGCTTACGATTTCGTCGATTGCTTCTTTCATTTTGATGCCACAGATGTCATCACCACTAGGTACAGTTTTTTCTTCAAACTGTTTGCCAATGATACGCTCAAGATTTTTTACTTTTCGCATGTTACGACCGTGTGTAATCACCAAAGAAATACCACTTGCGCCAGCGCGTCCTGTGCGTCCTGAACGGTGCACATAAACCTCTGGGTCATCCGGTATGTTTACATTAATGACGTGCGTCAAATCGTTTACGTCGATACCACGTGCAGCAACATCTGTAGCCACCATGATATTGAGTTTTTTACGACGGAAGCGACTCATTACGTCATCGCGTTGTGCTTGACTTAGATCGCCATGTATAGCTTCGGCACGGTAACCGTCACCTACAAGCTGCTCAGCGATACTCTGGGTCTCACGGCGTGTTCTACAGAATACGATGCCGTACATGTTGGGGTTGAAATCCACGATACGACGCATTGCTTCGTAGGTGTTTTTTGAACTCACAACATACAGCTCGTGTGCGACATTTGAAGCACTAATATTGCGCTTACCTGCGGAGATTTCCTTAGGGTCGTTCAGGTACTTCTTAGTCAGGTGTTTCATTCCTTCAGGCATTGTTGCACTGAAGCATAAGGTTTGTTTGTGCTCAGGAGTATTGGCGAGAATGGCGTCCAATTCATCTTGGAATCCCATACTCAACATTTCATCCGCTTCATCCAAAACTAAAAACTGAACATCTTCGATGCGTAATTTCCTACGCTCAATAAGATCTAACGTACGTCCTGGTGTACCCACAACAATTTGTGGACGGCCTTGTAATTCTTTAATCTGCTTAGTGATTGGAGCGCCACCGTATACGGCAGTCACCTTTACATCCATGAACTTGGTGTAAGAGGCAATATCATTTCCGATCTGCAAACACAATTCGCGCGTTGGTGCTAATATGATCGCTTGTACATGCTGTACATCTGGATCGAGGTTGTGCAAGATAGGCAGCGAGAATGCTGCCGTTTTACCGGTTCCTGTTTGCGCAAACGCAATGAGGTCGGTTTCGTGTTCTAGTAAATGCTCAATACTGAGCTTTTGAATAGGTGTAGGTGTTTCAAACCCTAGTGCCTCTACGCCTTTCACAATTGAAGGGTGTAGACCACTGTCTTTAAAAGTTTCCATAAATGGAGTTGGCTTTGCCAAATTTTAGTTGCCCAGTACCGCTGGGTGCGCCCTTTGAACGTCAGCGCTTCCCAAACTAAAATTTGACCCTACTTGGAAAGATGGACGCCCGTTTCGTGGCGCGAAGGTACAACTAATTAATTCATTAGAAGTTATTTAACACCTATACTTCGTATTAAGCATGCGGAGCCTTGATGGTACGGACCTTCGTTGAGCATCGTTTCTTCTTCCCAAACCTCAAGGGCGGTGCAATCATCGAAAAGGGAGGAGATGCTTTCCGTTGAAAAAAGCATCGCTTCATTTTGAGGTCCGCCGCTGCCTCTGCCTAGATTTCTTTTTGAGAAGCCTTCTAATAAAATGGTACCGCCAGGTTTCAAGAAGGAATTCAAGTGGGTATATATAGGTTGTAAAACGTTTGGCGGTGTATGGAAGAAGCCATAGAAGATCAGGTCAAAGTTGGGTTCAAAGTTAACGGCTAATGCATCCTCCACGAGGTAGGACAGGGATACTCCCGCTTTAGCAGCCAATTTCAAAGCCTTCTGCTTTCCCGATTCGCTTTGGTCGAATGCAACAACCTCCCAGCCTTGCAGGGCAGCGTAAACGGCATTTCGCCCTTCACCCTCCGCCGGCAATAGTAACCTGCCGGGGGTGCGCTGGTCCAATTGGGCTTTAAAAAAAGCATTTGGCTCGCTTCCATAGGCATACGCTTCTTCGGCATAGCGTTGGTTCCAGAAGTCTTTCATGAGTTTATATTTGTAGTACTAAAAGTACGGCACAGCTCAAGGAACATGGCGCATAAGCTGTATTTTTAATGTAATCACGGATCTAGGATAGCACAGACATTGATTTTTTTTAAAATTTCATTTCAGTGGGGTTGTGATTTCAAAAGTCTATTCTATATTTGCAGCCCCGAACAAGTAGGGTAAAAAGTATTGTTATGAAACGCACATTTCAGCCAAGTAATAGAAAACGCAGAAACAAGCACGGATTCCGTTCAAGAATGGAGTCTTTTGATGGACGTAAGGTATTGGCTTCTCGCCGTGCTAAGGGTCGCAAGCGTTTGACTGTTAGTGATAAAGGAAATTACAAAGGTTAATACATGTTAAAAACCTTTTAATAAGATACAGGTGTTGCCGAAAGCAACACCTTTTTTTTGGCCAAAACCACCACTAACTTTGTACAAATCTTAAAAGCTCATGCCGAAAGACACTTCCATCAAACACGTACTCATTATCGGATCTGGTCCTATTGTGATTGGCCAGGCTTGTGAATTTGATTATTCTGGATCACAAGCCTCAAGAAGTCTCCGAGAAGAAGGAATCATTGTTACTCTAATCAACTCAAATCCAGCAACCATCATGACCGATGAGGTCATTGCGGATAATATTTATTTGAAGCCTTTAGAGGTGGAGAGTATAGAGGAAATTCTGAGAAATCATCCTGATATTGACGCCGTATTACCGACCATGGGCGGTCAAACTGCATTGAATCTGTGTATCGATGCAGACAAGCAAGGTGTTTGGGAAGAACATAAGGTTGCCATTGTTGGAGTAGATATTGCAGCGATCAACATTACGGAGGACCGTGATGAATTCCGTCAGCTCATGGAGACCATAGACATTCCTATGGCACCATCTCGAATTGCAAAATCATTCTTACGCGGTAAAGAAACTGCTCAAGAGTTTGGATTTCCGCTCTGTGTTCGTGCCTCTTTTACTTTAGGAGGCGCAGGTGCGACTTTCGTCCATAGTGAAGATGAATTTGATACTGCATTGAGCCGTGGGTTGGAAATTTCTCCGATTCATGAAGTAATGATTGATAAAGCACTGCTCGGATGGAAAGAGTATGAGCTCGAGTTGTTGCGCGATAAAAACGATAACATCATCATCATTTGTTCCATTGAAAACATGGACCCGATGGGAATCCATACCGGAGATTCTATCACGGTAGCCCCAGCAATGACCTTGAGTGACACGACGTATCAGAAGATGCGTGATATGGCCATCAAAATGATGCGTAGCATAGGAAATTTTGCGGGTGGATGTAATGTGCAGTTTGCGGTTAGCCCAGATGAACATGAGGATATCGTTGCCATTGAAATTAATCCACGCGTTAGTCGTTCGTCGGCATTAGCTTCAAAAGCCACAGGTTATCCCATTGCGAAGGTAGCGGCGAAATTGGCTATAGGATATTCACTGGATGAATTAAATAATCAAATCACGAAAACCACAACGGCCTACTTCGAGCCAACATTGGATTATGTGATTGTGAAAATTCCACGTTGGAACTTTGAGAAGTTTGAAGGTGCGGATACGCGCCTTGGTATTCAAATGAAGGCCGTTGGTGAGGTTATGGGCATTGGCCGTAGCTTCCAAGAAGCTCTTCACAAAGCGGCACAATCTCTGGAGATTAAGCGCAATGGTTTAGGAGCGGACGGCAGAGGTCTAACCGACCACGATACTATTCTACATAAGCTGGAATACGCATCGTCAGATCGATTATTTGTGATCTACGATGCTATTCAAATGGGCATTCCATTAAGAACCATTTACGATATCACCAAGATTGATATGTGGTTCTTGAAAGAAATAGAAGATTTGGCTCGTGTGCAGTCAGAGATTGAAAAGCACAATTTGAATTCCTTGCCGAAAGAGCTCATTCAAGAGGCGAAAATGAAAGGTTTCGCAGACCGTCAAATCGCTCATATGATCAATGCGCTTGAAAGCGAGGTTCATACAAAGCGAACAGATTTCGGCATCAATCGTGTTTGGAAATTAGTTGATACTTGTGCTGCGGAATTTCCTGCGCAGACGCCATACTACTATTCCACGTTTGAGATGCCGCATCAAAACATCGACGGTGTAGAAATCATTGAAAATGAAAGCGTCGTTACAGAACGTGAGAAAATAGTTGTTTTAGGTTCTGGTCCCAACAGAATTGGTCAAGGAATTGAGTTCGATTATTCTTGTGTTCATGGTGTGCTTGCGGCACGTGAAGAGGGATATGAGACCATCATGATTAACTGTAACCCGGAAACGGTAAGTACAGATTTTGATACTGCAGACAAATTGTACTTTGAACCTGTATTCTGGGAGCACATTTATGACATCATCTTACACGAGAAGCCGCGTGGTGTTATCGTGCAGTTGGGTGGACAGACCGCTCTGAAGTTGGCTGAGAAGCTGAGCCGTTACGGCATCGAGATTATTGGTACTTCATATGAGGCATTAGATTTAGCCGAGGACCGTGGTCGTTTCTCTAATTTATTGAAAGACATCAATATCCCTTACCCAGAGTTTGATGTGGCCACAACGGCGGATGAAGCATTAGACATTTCTGACGAATTAGGCTTCCCCATTCTTGTTCGACCTTCTTATGTATTAGGTGGTCAGGGGATGAAAATTGTAATCAATAAGCAAGAATTGGAGCGCCATGTTGTGAACCTTTTCAAAGAGTTTGAGGGCAATAGAGTGTTACTAGACCATTACCTTGACGGAGCTATTGAGGCAGAAGCAGATGCCATTTGTGATGGTGAAGATGCCTACATCATTGGAATTATGGAGCACATTGAGCCCTGTGGTATACACTCGGGTGATTCTTCGGCGGTATTGCCTCCGTTCAATTTAGGTCCTCTAGTGATGCAGCAAATCAAGGAGCATACCATCAATATTGCTAAAGCGCTTGAAACAAAGGGGCTTATTAATATTCAATTCGCGGTTAAAGATGATGTGGTTTACATCATTGAAGCCAATCCGCGTGCATCTAGAACGGTACCGTTTATCTGTAAAGCCTATGGTGAGCCTTATGTAAATTATGCCACAAAGGTGATGCTTGGAACGAAGAAGGTAAAAGACTTTGATTTCAACCCGCACTTGGAAGGATATGCGATTAAAATTCCGGTATTCTCGTTCAGTAAATTCCCGAACGTTAACAAGAAGCTTGGGCCGGAAATGAAGTCTACCGGTGAGAAAATTCATTTCATCAAAGATTTGAAAGACCCCGTATTCAAAAAGTTGCATAGCGAAAGAAGCTTGTACTTAAGCCGCTAGTAAAATTTAACGACTTGCTATGAAATCCCGGCGCCGAAAGGCGCCGGGATTCTTTTTATCTTGACAAAAATTTTCACCATGTTTCGTTTTTTATCCCTTACTATTCTTGCTTGGCTCATCTTTAGATGGCTGGACCGTTTTTTTGGAGGTAAAGGCGGTTCAAATCGCAATACCGCAAGCCAAAAGAAGAACCAACCTAAAGGAAAGGCCCCTTCGTCTAGTAAGATTTCCAAAGATGTGGGTGAATACGTGGACTACGTCGAGGTTAAAGAAAACAAGAAAGAGCAGTAGATGAAGCTCGGTATCATCACATACTATTGGCCTCCCGCGGGTGGTCCTGGAGTGCAGCGTTGGTTGAAACTAAGTAAGTATTTAGCGCGCGAGGGCGTTGAGTTGTATGTGGTGACTGTCGATGCTGAGAAAGCAACGTATCCGCTACGAGATGAAGGTTTGCTCCAAGATGTTGATGCGACTATTAGGGTCTACCGGACCGGGACTTCTGAAAAGTTTGGGGCCTACAAAAAAGTTACAGGTAAAAAGTCAGTGCCCTTCAGTGGATTCTCTGGTGAGGGTGTTAAAGTCAGTTTAATACAGAAATTGGCCCGATTCATTCGCGGAAATTTCTTTATTCCAGATGCCCGTAAAGGTTGGAATTCACATGCCTTTGCAGCTGCGGCGGAGCTCATTAAGACGGAAGACGTTCAGCATTGGATCACTACATCGCCGCCACACAGCACACAGTTGGTGGGGTTGAAGCTCAAAGAACAGCTCGGTGTACACTGGACTGCAGATTTTCGAGATCCATGGACCGACATCTATTATTACCGAAAGTTCTATCCAACTGCATTGACGCGCTGGTATGAGAGAGGATTGGAACGTAAGGTATTTGCATCCTGCGACGAGTTAATCAGTGTCAGCCCAAGCTGGAGCGGACTGTATGAACAAAAAGGCGGCTTAAAGAAGGGAAGCGTGCATACCTTAACCAATGGTTTTGATCCAGAGGATTTCAGTGCGCTAGTGCCTCAACGTCCTGCAAAATTCACATTGCTTTATGCCGGTACACTTGCGGCGCAATACCCCTGTGGTGAATTGGTTGCTGCTTTAAACTCACTAGATTTTGAAATGAACCTACGCGTTGTGGGTTCGTGGGACGGGCATAGTCGTAAGACGCTAGAGGCTGTTAATGCACATGTGAATCTTACGTTTGAGGCCTATGTGCCTAAGGCTCAATTAAATCAATATTTATTGGATTGTCATCTCATGCTGTTCTTATTGCCCAACGTAGCCAGTGCAACAGGACACGTCCCAGGTAAGTTGTTCGACTATCTGGGAGCTGGAAACCCTATTCTAGGATTAGGTCCGGTTGCTGGAGATGCTGCTCAAATCATCACGAGAGCCGCTGCAGGTGTGGTGTTCGATTACAAAGAAGTGGAGGCGATCGCTTCGTATGTCCGGGGAATGCGCGAAGAAGATGCGCCGCGCACTGATCCCACGACCGTTCGAGCTTATGCACGTGATGTACAAGCGCAACGGTTATTGAAGGAAATATTACGACCATAAGTCCATAAAAAAGCCGCCTACCAGGCGGCTTTTTTATGATCCGTCAATGCGTTTTTGTATTACTCATTTTTACGTTCGCTTACCTGCTTGTAGCCCATCCAAAAGAGTAAAAGCAAGATAATTCCAGAACCGGCATAGTTGATTTTCTCTCCGGTGTAGTGCGATTTTGGGGCGTATTCGAAAACAACTTCATGTTTGCCAGAAGGTACAGAGAGTCCACGAAGCAGGTAGTTTACGCGTATGTGCTCTACCGGCTCTCCATCTATATAGGCTTGCCAGTCGTTACCAGAACCTTCATAAAACAGTTCGGAGAATACAAGGAACGCATCGCCGCCTTCGACAGCATATTCTAAATATTTAGGATCATAGTTCGTTAAGCGAACTTTTGCAGGTGCGAAATTAGATTTACCTCCCAAGTATTCTTTATAGCGCACATCAACGATAGCTGTACTTTTAGGATTGAAATCTGTCAAAGCAGCCATCTCCGCATCTGCATTTGGAACCGCTTGAATGTTTTGTACGGACCATGCATTGCCACATGCATCAGGATTTCGCTGTGCCGTGGGTTGACCGTTTTGCCCCTGAGTAATGATGTATTTTGCGTTGAGCATACTGAAACAAGCCATGTTTTGATTATTCAATTGGTTGTCAATCAAATCTTGGTAACGCTGGAGCTTAGCGCCATGGTAGCCGCCAATACTTTTGTGATGGTAGCTCGTATAGCTATCATTGGTCAAACCAACGGTTGCATTCCATACACGGAAATGAGGGTCTTTGTCTTGATTAATGGCATTGTTAGCCTGAGTAGGTGCGTATTGCATTTCCCATTGACGCTGGCTCAAGAAATCTTCGCGTTCAATCTGGTCCGTAGTGAACAGCCCTAGGTCTAACAAAGCAACACCGCCAATAATAGCTGCGCTCGTTGCAAGTGTGAGTTTACCATTGTGGAAGAAGTAGAGTGCAGTAGCAGTGAGTAAACCGAAGCCTAATGAGGCTAGGGCAGAAGAAGTGGCTAAGCTTCGACGGTCGCCTACAAGCTGGTCAATCTGAAAACCCTGTTGCGCGAATTGAGTGTCTCGAGCGGTCTCAAGATCCATAATAAAAGGTGCTGCAAGACCAAATAACACAATGAATCCTGAAAATAACAACGTACCTTTTTTAAGTGAGTCAAAGCGGGCTTTTTTGTCAAGCGCGTACCATTGGTTCAGTCCTAAGATGCCATAGAATGGTACGATAAAGAATAAAATGGTCAGCGCCATAGAAGGCACACGGAACTTATTATAGAGCGGGAGGTAGTTAAAAAGCGTAGAATTAAACCAATTCAAATTGGACCCCCAACTCATGAGCACAAAGAAAACTCCGGAGGCAATGACCCATTGTCTTGTTGCGCCTCCTACCACGAAAAAGGCAAGGCAGAAAAGAAAGAAGATCGTCGCGCCAACATAGTATGCGCCATTTCCCATACTTTCACCGGTCCAGCGCATAAAGGCTGCTCCCATGTATTGGTTGGCCTGTTTTTCCGCTTGCTTTACGTTCATTCCTTGGCCACGGAAAGCTTGGACCAATTGATCATAAGTTTCAGTGCCCTTTTTGCTGTAATCGACCATCATGCCGCCACCAGCTGCATTTGGAATAACCATTGCGACGGTTTCGTAAATCCCGGTAGACCAGCTCATCGCATAGTCATAAGACAAGCCGCCCTCACCTTGGTTCTGATTCTTTTGGGTGAGTTCACTTTTACCACCACGCATACTCTCGGAAGTATAGACTTTGGTAGACCACATATTGGCAATGTTTGGTCCTATCGCTAGTACACCCGCCAATGCTACCAAGCCGGTATACCTAGCGAAGGTGGGCAGCGCTTTTTCTTTAGCATATTGTAAAAGGTAAACCACCCAGATGATGGCCATGAACAGTCCCGCATAATAGGTGATTTGGAAGTGGTTTCTATGGATGCTCAATCCAGCGAAAACGGCCATTAGGATAAATGCACGCCAATTTTTCTTTTCAAAAACCAAGAGTAGGGCTAAAATCATCAAAGGAATGAACGCCGCCGTATTGACTTTTGCATTGTGTCCTGCTGCGTAGCCGATGATGAAAAATCCAGAATATCCGTAAGCAAATCCGCCAATAGTGCTGAGCCAATGATTTACGCCCATACCCCGCAGGCCAATAAATGCTGCGATCATCAAGTAAAAGATAATGTACGTTGAAGAATTGGTGCCGCCTATTGCACGCACAACATCAGTGATGTATTGAAAAATATTTCCATCGTACCTAGTGCTGATCTGAGTAGCGGGCATACCGCTAAACATCGCATTGGTCCAAAGCGCTTCTTCGTCTGTCTCCGAACGATAATCGCGGATTTCCTTACTTTTCGCATAGCCTAATTTAATATCGTCTTGGTCCAAGATATCGCCATTGAAATATGAGGGACTTAAGAAGGCAACGTTGATACCCAATAGAATCACCATAGGTAGGATCCATGTCTTGAGTACAGGTAGGTAATTTTTGAAATTCATAATAGCTTTTTGAATCGGGACTCCAAGCTAGCAAAAGTTGTGGAATAATACCGACTTAATACGTTGATTATGCTAGCATTCGTGCGTATTTTCGGTATTCCATTTAGAATACGAAATAATGAACGATCAACCCGCAAACACCATCGGTAAAAATGAAATAGAACAACTGCTTACGCAAGGCTGCGACGAGCGCGTTCATATTTTACCGGAAAGTGGCTTGAATAAATACCATTTAAACCCCGTCAATTTTGAATCTCTGTTTCAACGTGGTTCTTGTACAGCGAACGTATTAACGCGTCGTTCTTTTAACGTCGCAAAGGCCTTTTTGGGCAAATACAAAGAATTGAGTTACGAGAATTTACTTGAAAATCAAGCCAATCGTCTTCGTGCATTAGTTCAGAGTGAGTTTAAGGATCCGTTTGATGTGTTTTTCGCGCCATCGGGATCAGATTTAGTCTATTATCCATTGATGTTCCAGATGATGTTGAATCCCAACAAACGTCTACTGAATATAGTAAGTTGTCCTGAAGAGTTGGGTTCGGGGTCTAAATTTGCGAGTGAAACCAGATTCTACGCAAACTACAACCAGTTTGGTGACGACATTGAAAAAGGGGCGTTTGTAGACCCGGACAATACTTCAGAAGTGCATTACCTTGATGCGAGAGATGCGGAGGGCAATATTCTAGATCGTACAGCCGCAATTCATGAACTCATAGCAAATAATCCCGACGCTTCCGTCGTAGGGAGTTTAGTTTTTGGTTCGAAATCAGGAATTAAGGATGATCTAAATGTTATCGATACCGACAGTGAAACTATGTGGGTGGTAGATCTGTGTCAATTCAGAGTGGACCACTCCCTCATTCACGACCTACTAGAAAAAGGTGTAATGGTGATGCTCACTGGAAGCAAGTTTTTCCAGGCGCCTCCATTCTGTGCGGCAATGCTTGTGCCGCGTAAATGGAGCGAGCGATTGAAGCAGGTTGATGCGAGTATTATAGCGCCGTACGGTGCATTGTTCAGCGCATACGACGTGCCATGGTTTATGGAAAACATGCGCGAACACTTGCCGAAAAAGGAAAATAAAGCCTTGCGTTTGCGCTGGGAAATTGCGTTGGATGAAATGTCAGCCTACAGCTATTGGTCCACTAAACAGACGGACGACATCATTTCAAGATGGGCGATGGGTGTTATGAGTAAATTGGAAACGTCGGACTCCTTTAAACTCATGCCTGACCAATTAAAAACAAACATGTCCATCATCTCCTTTCAGGTTTGGGTTAATGGTAGTGCGTTGGACAATGATCAGTTAAAAGCCTTGTTTAAAGCCATTACCACTACCACACATGAAGGTTTTATAGGCGGTAAAGACCGAGTATTCTTTGGTCAGCCGGTGCAATATGGAGAAAAGAGTTTTATCCGTTTGGCTATTGGTGCATACACCGTTCGTGCCTTCTTAGAGAAAGACGCTGTTGATTTGACCAATGATTACCGTTTGATCAACATTATAGAATCCTTTGCTCAAGAAATGTTTGGTGGAGAATAATACTTCCATAGATCAGGCGGTTCTGTCCCTCCTTCCTAAACTGGGAGCTGAGGATACGGCAGCGATTGTCGCACATCTCCCTCGGTTGAAAGCTCGGTTGGCTCATTTGACAGCAGCCATGCCAGGAATGCAACACAGCATAGCCATCAAAACGAACCCGCAAATTTCACTACTGCGTACGCTCGTTTCATGGGGCTATGGTTTAGAGGCAGCCTCTATTGAGGAGGTCAGGAGAGCAAAAAAAGCAGGGTGTTCAGTTGATCAAATTGTTTTCGATTCTCCCGTAAAAACACGCCTGGAGATTGCGGAAGTGGCCTATGAACGTGGAATGTTGGTCAATGTAAACACGTTGGAAGAATTGGATCGCTTTCCTGCCAATGCCACTTGTCTTTTGGGTATACGCATCAATCCACAGGTGCATGCGGGATCGCCTGAAATGTTTGATGTCAGTAAAAACGAAAGTAAATTTGGAGTGCCCATCGCACACCAGGCAGAACTCATCCAAGCAGCCTTAGAATATCCTGTGGGTGCACTTCACATCCACAGCGGATCACAGATGCAAAACTTAGAGGCTCAAAAAGAGGCACTTATAGGATTGCGAGATGTGGCGTTAGCAATAAATGCGCTTGCCCCTGGTAAAATTCATACCCTAGATATCGGAGGAGGATTGCCTTCTGAGCCGCTGGAAGGCCAAACAAAAATGGCGAGTTATGGAGCGATGGTGCAAGAAGTTTTTCGAGGTACTTCGTTCAAATTGGTTACAGAATTTGGTCAATGGGTGCATGCGTCGGCAGGGTTTGCTGTAAGTACTATTGAATATGTCATTCAGCCTGATCGCGTTTTTGTCCACCTGGGTGCTGATTTTTTTATGCGGGATGCATACACGAAAGCCCGCCCATTTCCTCTCGCTGTGATTTCATCGCGGGGTGAATGGCGAAAGGGGCAACCACGTCCGTTTGATATTGCAGGACCATTGTGCTTCGCTGGCGACTATCTGGCACACAAGAAAAATCTCCCTGAGGATTTACAAGAAAGCGATTATCTGGTTATTGATGAAACCGGGGCAAACACCTACGCGCTTTGGTCAAGACATTGCTCAAGAACCGTCCCTTCTTATTGGGCTTGGGATGGAAATTCCATAGTTATGTGGGCAGAACGCCAAACAATTGGTTTTTAATCTTATTTTTGGAACTCAAGCAGTTATACATGAAGAACAGTCTTCTCCTTTTATTCGCATTTGTCTCGCCTGCACTTTTTGCACAGGTGATGACCGTTTCTGTAGATCAAGACGATTTTCTTGTTTGTCCTGATGAAGTTGTGGAGGTAGTTGCTACGCGCAGCACCACGGCCAACAATTCTTTGCAGTTTGATGGTGCAACAGATTATTTAGAAATCCCAAACAATGCCGCATTCAATACTGGAACGACTAGTTTTACAGTAGAATTCTGGGTACTGACAAATAACACTACGAATACCGAATACCTTGCCGTCTATCGCAATGCCACTGGACAGGGATGGGCAATTTTTAAAAATGGTAATGGAACTATAGGTTTTGCTGCTCGCGACAACTCCGCAGCCTTTGATTTCGTTTTTGGCAACATCACCTCCATCGATGATGGTGCTTGGCATCATATTGCCGTTACCTGGAACCGCGGTACAACGACAGCCACTCTGTACGTTGATGGTGGATTTGAGACATCGAAAAACTTTGGTGTAGGCGGCGATATTTCCCATACTGATGCCATTACGTTAGGATACGGTATTAGCCCTACTAGCGGCAGTCCAACCTATTTGAATGGAGAGATGGACGAATTTAGAATTTGGAATGAGGAGCGTACTTCTGGCGATATCCAGACGTACATGAGTACGCATTTAAACCCGGCTTCTTTCTCAACGCTTGCGGTGAACTTTGATTTTAATGAGCTTACGAATGCTGACGGTTGGGAAGATTGTGCAGCGGGTATAATTGCGCCGAGCGGTAGTGCTACGCCAACTGTTAACGTAATGGGAGGGCCATCAATGACATTTAATTTTGCGTACAATTGGACTAATACTTCGGCCAATACGCAGAGCGGAAGTGTTTACCAAAAGACATTTACGCGCAACGATACAGTAATCGTAGAAGCGGGTTATTGCAAATATTACTGTACAGATACTGTGTACATTGCCATGGCTGAATGTGATACATTACGCGATCCTAGGGATGTCGCTGCCGTTTTTGCGCCTAGCGCATTTACACCAAATGGGGACACTAAGAACGATGTGTATCTCGTTAAAGCAAATGCAATCACGTATTTCGAAATGCAGATTTACAATAGAGACGGTAACATCTTATTCCACAGTAAAGACATTAACACCGGTTGGAACGGTACATTCAATGATAAGTCCTGTTACGAGGGAGTATATATTGCTCAAATTATCTACCGTGATGTGGATGGTCTAGAATTTATTAAATACCAGCAGTTCAGTTTAATGCGTTAAACGAACAACAATTGATTACAGAAAAGCCTCGAGACTCGTTTCGGGGCTTTTTTTATTCCGTTGCGTCCAGGTCCCTTTGCTGCTGCGCACCAGAAATACTTGCGTTGAGCTCAAACCCGATAATTAGACCGAAGGCATTGACGTATATCCAAAGGAGCATAATCAAAAGGGTACCTATGGAGCCGTAGAATTTGTTATAGGTGGAAAAATGCTCGACGTAGAAGCTGAATCCTTGTGAGGAAATGATAATTAAGAAAGTAGCCAATAAACTCCCCGCTGAAATGAAGCGCCAGTTTCTTGAGCGCACAGGCCCGTAGTTATAGACTAATGAAATCGCCAAAAGAATCGTTAAGAGTAATACGAATAATCGCCCCCAGTAAATCATAAACGATGCATACTCTGCGAGGTATCCTAAATCAACAAGCCAACCTGTGAATCCTTGAGTAAATATTAATGCGACAATCGCTATAATGATCAGAACCGTTAGGCCAATGGTGAGTAAAAATGCGGAGAAGTATTGCGACCAGAAATTTTTAACATTGATGTTATGGTAGCTGATTCCCAGATTTGAAATAAGACTCAATGTGCCGTTGGTGGCAAAAATGAGCGCAGCGATGAAGGTTACTGATAAGAGTCCGCCACGCTTAATAGTCAGGACATCTTCGATCGCATCAAAGGCCATATCATGTGTGCTTGCGGGCAATACATCCTCTAAAACTCCAAAAAGTTCTTCCTGAAAAACATCAAGCGGTAAATAAGCGATGAGTGTGAAAATGAAAATAATACCAGGAAACAGTGCTAAGAAAAAACTAAAGCTCACTGAGCCTGCGCGGGAGGTAATAGCACCTTGATAAATGCCGCGAACAAAAAAGCTTAAAATATCCCACACTGAAAGCCCGTCGAAAAACGGAGGCTTTACCTTATTCAGGTATCGTTCTATGGCTGTTAAGAGGTTCATCTATAGTGCTTTTAAACTCATGTCTAATCCCTTTATGTGGTGTGTGAGCGCACCCACACTGATAAAATCCACGCCGCATTCGGCGTAAGGTACTAAGGTATCGTGAGTTATGCCGCCACTGCTTTCAACTTCTGTTCGTCCTGCAATGAATTCTACAGCTTCTATCGTTTCCGAAATACTGAAGTTGTCCAGCATAATTCGGTCCACCTTAGCTTCCAGGGCAGCTTTTACTTCTGTTAAATTCCGAGTCTCCACTTCTATAGGTAAGGCACGATTATTTTTTTCTAAATACGCCTTTGTTCGTGCTACAGCTTCAGGAATTCCTCCAGCAAAATCGATGTGATTGTCCTTAAGCATAATCATGTCGTAAAGTCCCATTCTGTGATTTCCACCGCCCCCCAAGGCGACTGCCCATTTTTCTAAAACCCTAAGCCCTGGTGTAGTTTTCCGCGTATCTAAAACCGTGCAGGTGGTATGCTCAATTTTACGAGCATATGAATACGTTCTAGAAGCTATTCCGGAAAGTCGTTGAAGGTAATTTAGGACGAGCCGTTCACTTTGTAGCAGTTTGATCGTATTCCCTTCAACGATCAAAGCCACAGTACCTTGCTCTACGAATGCACCGTCTTCAATAAAATGTTTTACCGTTGCTGTGCTGTCGATGTATTTAAAGAGATACGCCGCCAAAGCACCGCCCGCAAAAACACCATTTTCCTTTACAATAAGTTGCGCTTTACCCCGATGATTTGCGGGGATACTTGAGAGGGCACTGTGGTCTCCATCACCAACATCTTCTGCAATGGCAAAGTCAAATTGGGCCTTTAAGGCGTCAAAATCCGGTGTCCAGGAAGCTTGTGGCATAAAATTGTGTTTAAAAGTGTGCTTCTCATTGCAAGTTAGCATCTTTGTATGGCTCATGAAGATTGTATTTCTTGTTATTGGTAAAACTTCTGAACGCTATCTCTCAGAGGGTATGGCGCAGTTTGAAGGTCGGTTAAAGCACTATCTGCCATATGAAACAGTGGTGGTTCCCGATGTCAAAGCCGGAGGTAAGCGGCCGGCCGAGGCGCTTAAGGAATTGGAATACGTGGCGTTTCAAAAGTATTTTCAGGCAGGAGATTGGGTTGTGTTACTTGATGAGAAAGGCAAACGTTACAACTCTAGGGGATTTGCTCAGCAATTGCAAAAATGGATGAATGGCGGCCCAAAGCGATTAGTGTTTGTTGTGGGTGGTGCGTTTGGATTTTCTAGTGGGATGTATGAAAAAGCCAACGGCATGCTGAGTATGAGTGAAATGACTACTTCACACCAATTGATACGTATTGTATTTTTAGAGCAGCTCTACCGGGCCTTTACTATTTTAAACAATGAACCTTACCATAACGATTAATGGCAACGTATAGCTATGAAAGTATAGTCAAAGATCTGCGTGCGAAGAAACTGGCTCCGGTCTATTTCTTCTCCGGTGAGGAGTCTTTTTACGCCCAACAATTGCTTGAGGTGATAGAAAAAGAAGTACTAGAGGAGGCAGAGCGGGGCTTTAATCAAAGCGTACTTTACGGAAAAGACACCAATATGCTGCAAATCTTGGAGGAGGCAAAACGTTTTCCCATGATGAGTGATTACCTGGTGGTCGTAGTTAAGGAGGCGCAACATTTAAAAGCGTCCGACTGGGATCTTTTAGCTACGTACCTCGACCAGCCCCAACCTACCACAGTTTTGGCGTTTGGGCACATGCATAAAAAATTAGACAAGCGCTCGAAAGCAGGTAAAGCTATAAAGGCAAAGACGGTTTTCCTGGAGTCTGATCCACTGCGCGATTACCAGGTGATTCCGTGGTTAGAAAAGCGATTGGCCTCCAAGGGCTTTACCGCTAATCCTGCAATAGTAGCTGCTATGGCTGAGCAGGTGGGCACTGATTTAAGTCGGTTACACAACGAAGTGAATAAGCTCGATGTAGCCATGGGTGAAGAGCGAAATTTAACCGCTGCAGATGTTGAACGCCACATAGGTATTTCTAAAGATTATAATAATTTCGAATTAGTTGCTGCCATTGCTACGAGAGATGTTGCAAAGGCGTTTAAAATCGTTCATTTTTTTAGTAAAAATCCAAAGGAGCACCCCGTGCAGATGATCACAGGGATTTTGTTCAATTTCATCAACAACCTCATTCAATACCACAGTCTAAAAGGTCAAAACGAAAAACAGATTGCATCAGCATTAAAGGTGCATCCCTATTTTTTAAAACAATTTTCTACCGCCGCTCGTCACTATTCTGCTGCACACGCGCACAACATGCTGGAAGAATTATTGGTATTTGATCGTAAGAGCAAGGGGGTAATTCGTTCTTCCTCAGGTGAATATGAGCATTTGCGGGAATGGTTGATTCGGTGCACGCTTTAGGCCTTATTTTTGCAGCAAGAACCCCACTATGAAAGCTAGATTTACCGTTCTCTTTTTATTGATTCAATGTGGCCTTTTCGCACAGGGTCAAATGTTACGAGGCTTTGTTTATGTCGAGGGCGGTATGGAGCCGGTCCCTTACGCGAACATTGTAGTTGAAGGCTCGATTGCCGGGTCTACTACTAATCTTGACGGCTACTTTCAGGTCAGTAAAGTCCCCATTGGGCTTCAAAAAATTACAGTAAGTTTTTTGGGATTTGAGTCTACTACTGTAGAGGCGCGCATTTACGGCAATAAACCAACAACGATAAAAGTTTACCTCACGGAATCGACACAAATGCTAAATACGGTCGATTTGAATATTGAACGTGCAGAGAAGAAGGTAAAGGTTAATACAGCGGTGGTTACCTTAAATCCAAAGTCTATTGAAACCTTCTCCGCAGGGGGAGATCCTGATTTAATGAAGGCTATTTCAGTCTTGCCGGGTGTAGTTACAACGGGCGACCAAGGAGGGCAGCTATATATTCGTGGAGGAGCACCGATCCAGAATCTTGTCTTGCTCGACGGTATGATCGTTTACAATCCTTTTCATAGTATCGGTTTTTTCTCTGTTTTTGATACGGATATCTTGCAAAGTGCAAAAGTTTACACCGCTGGTTTTGGCGCAGAATACGGTTCTAGAAATTCTTCCGTCATGGATATTAAAACGAGGGATGGAAATAGAAAGGACTTCAGTGGAAAGCTCTATTCTTCAACGTACATGAGTAAGCTGCTGGTCGAAGCACCAATTGGGCCAAAGGGGAAAAATGGCCTGTCAAATAACAGTATTTTCCTGTCGGGTAAAACCAGCTATTTGCGACAAGCAGCTCCTATTTTTTACCCGTATGTTGAAACGCGTTTTGGCGGTTTGCCTTTTACGTTCAATGATCTGTACGGTAAGTTCACGACGCAGACGGACAACGGATCAAAGCTTAGTGCAAAGGCATTTAATTTTTCAGATGCCGTTCTATTAGATTCAGCGAAAGGAATACAATGGAATAGTTGGGGTTATGGTGCAAACTTCACAGTGATTCCACCTGCTTCAGCTACTTTGATTCAAGGTGATTTTGCACAGAGTCAATACTATATTGAGAGTACTGAGAATCCCGATCAACCTAGGAATTCCACGATTAATGGGTTTAATGGAGGATTAGACTTTACGTACTTCATAGGGAAGGCAGATGAAGCGAAATACGGTATAGATCTGATTGGATATACCACTGATTTTAATTTCACCAACAGCCTAGGTCTTAATTTGAATCAGCAGGAAAGCACCACGGAATTAGGTGGTTACTTTAACTATCGTCACGTGGGAACACTGCTCATCGTAGAGCCGGGGCTCCGCTTGCATTACTACGGTTCACTGTCTGAATTGAGCATTGAACCAAGGCTTGGGGTAAAATATTCGATCACGGAGGACTTTAGATTTAAAGCTTCGGGTGGGTTATACAGTCAAAACCTAGTAGCTGCAAACTCTGATCGTGATGTAGTGAATCTCTTTTACGGGTTCTTATCCGGCGCAACAGATCTTCCGGAGAATTTTAGAAATACTCCTATTACCTCCAAGTTGCAAAAATCTGCACACGCTGTGGGGGGCTTTGAGTACGATCTAGGTGATCACTGGGACATTAATTTAGAAACCTATTTAAAGGATTTTTCTCAGATCACGAATGTGAACCGCAATAAACTATACGATGATGTACCCGCCTACAGCGATCGGCCAGAGATTTTGCGAAAAGATTTTATCGTTGAGCACGGTTGGGCTTACGGATATGATGCCGTCTTGAAATATGAAAAGGGACGTTACTACTTCTGGGGTGTTTATGCTTGGAGTAAGGTGAGACGCGATGATGGTATTCAAGTATATGCACCCAATTTTGATCGTCGACATAATTTAAACCTCGTTGGAAATGCGAAATTGGGTGAAAAAGAACAGTGGTACATCAGCGTCCGGTGGAATCTAGGAACAGGCTTTCCTTTTACGCCAACCCAAGGGTATTATCCAGGAATTGATTTCTTAGATCCATTAGGGAATCCGGATATAAACTTTGATTACACCACGGCCAATGGAGATCCTTCTGTCCTTTATGGCGCGCTGAACAGTAATCGATTGCCAACCTATCATAGATTGGATGCGAGTTTGAAATATACTGGCGAGTGGAAATACGGCCCTATGGAGGCTGCGGTTGGAGCTACGAACATGTACAATAGAGAAAACATCTTCTATTATGACAGGGTTGAGGCGGAGCGTGTGAATCAATTGCCAATAATGCCAACGATTAGCTGCAGTTTCTCCTTTTAATTGGGCGAGAAAAGAGGTACTTTTGCCCTGTTTCAAATGAACTATGGCAAGTACTAAATATATCTTTGTTACCGGTGGGGTAACATCTTCTCTTGGTAAAGGGATCATTTCAGCTTCTTTGGCGAAACTATTGCAAGCGCGAGGTTACCGTGTGACCATTCAGAAATTGGACCCGTATATCAACATAGATCCAGGTACCCTAAACCCTTATGAGCATGGAGAATGTTATGTTACAGAAGACGGTGCAGAGACGGACTTAGATTTAGGGCATTACGAACGTTTTTTAGGCACGCCTACTTCTCAAGGTAATAACGTTACTACAGGTCGTATTTACCAAAGCGTGATTGATAAAGAGCGCCGTGGTGATTATTTAGGAAAGACCGTTCAGGTCATTCCTCACATCACGGATGAAATTAAAAACAGAGTAAAAATTCTAGGGGAAACTGGAAATTACGATATCGTAATCACTGAAATCGGTGGAACGGTAGGTGATATTGAGGCAGTGCCTTACATCGAAAGTGTGCGTCAACTGAAATGGGAGATGGAGCGCGACTGTATGGTCGTGCATTTGACGCTTCTACCGTTTTTAGCAGTAACGGGTGAGTTAAAAACAAAGCCCACCCAACACAGCGTAAAGACGTTGTTAGAAAGTGGTGTTCAGCCAGATGTTTTGGTGTGTAGATCAGAGCACGCTATAGATGAAGATATTAGAAGAAAATTGGCGCTTTTCACCAATGTTCGTCCAAAGAATGTGATTGAATCGCGCGATGCCAGTACCATCTACGAAGTGCCGGTGATGATGTACAAAGAAAAACTAGATGAGGCGGTATTAGATTACTTTGGACTAGATTCAAAAGAGCAGCCTGATTTAGACAAGTGGCGCGATTTCTTAAGCCGCTTAAAATATCCTAAGCGTACGGTGGAAATCGGATTAATAGGAAAATATGTTGAACTTAAAGAAAGCTACAAATCCATCACTGAGGCCTTTATACATGCCGGTGCGGCAAATGAAGTTGAAGTGAAAATTCGCTGGATACATTCAGAGCATCTGACGGCAAAGAATGCTGCGTCTACTTGTAAAGGGTTGGATGGAGTATTGGTTGCGCCAGGTTTTGGAGAGCGAGGTTTTGAGGGTAAGGTGGCAACCGTTCAGTATGCCAGGGAAAATAAAATCCCGTATTTCGGTATCTGTTATGGAATGCAGGCTGCAGTCATCGAATATGCTCGAAACGTTTTAGGCTACGCTAATGCGAACACCACGGAGGTGGATCCTAAAACGGATAAACCGGTAATTGCTTTGATGGATGAGCAAATGCACATTACGGATATGGGTGGGACCATGAGATTAGGTGCCCAGAAATGTGACCTCTCAGAGGGATCTATAGCAAAGGCAGCCTACTGTGAAACACATATCACAGAGCGCCACCGCCACCGCTATGAATTTAATAATGATTATAAAGATGCCTTGACTGGCGCAGGACTTAAAGCAACCGGAATCAATCCTGAGAGCGGACTAGTTGAGATCGTAGAGGTGGAAGACCACCCCTTCTTTGTCGGTGTGCAATACCATCCTGAATATAAAAGTACCGTTGTAAAACCGCATCCACTTTTCGTTGCTTTCGTTAAGGCGTGTGATGAATTCCATCAAAAAAAATAGGAAATGGAAAACCAAAATAAAGGGCTAGATAAAAACCAAATTATTGGGTTTGTGCTGATTGCAACCATCATGGGGGTTTTTGGCTGGTGGCAAAACAAAAATGCCCCAGAGGTATCCGTTGAACCTGCAGCAACCGAATCCACTGAAGCGGTTAGCGCATCGGAATTGGTTGTATCGGACAATCCTTCGACGGAAAATATCGCAGCAATCGATAGCAATGCATTCCTAGCTGAAGAGTTTGTTCTAGAGAACAATGATGTAAAGTTGACTTTTAGTACAAAGGGAGCAAGGATGGTCTCTGCACAACTTAAGGACTACCAAACCTTTGATAGTCTACCGCTGTTTGTGGTGAATGAAAATCAAACCATGGATTTGATCTTACCGGGAGCTGAAAGTCTAGGTCAAAAAGGATTTACGATGGACACGCGCAGTTCATCAAGTGTAGTTCTTACAGACGGCACTACCAAAGTTCGCATTACATTACCTGAGAATGGCTTTGATTTTTCATGGGTAGTAAGTGGAACTGCTGCAGTTGCAGGTAAGCCAGAGTTGTTTTGGGAGCGTACCGCCATGCGTACAGAAAAAGGCATTAGCAATGAGCGTATTTATTCAACCTATTCGTATAAAGTCACTGAAGACGGAGATATTGAAAACATGAGCGGTCGAGGGGGTGATGATAGTGAAGCTTTGGGCGCAGTAGATTGGCTTGCACAAAAACAACACTTCTTTTCCTTCATAGCTCATCCCGAAGTAGGTTTCTCTGAAGTACAAGCAGCTACTGTTAATGGAGGCGATGAAGACGAGAGTATCGTTAAAAAGTTCTCGAGCACAGCAACCTTGAATACTACTGTCGACGGTTCCTATACCTTGCCCTTTACTTTTTACATTGGTCCAAATCATTACCAGACGCTCAAGGACTACGATCAAGGATACGAAAAGGTCATCAATTTCGGTTGGGGCATTTTTGGATGGATAGGTAGAGGCGTCGTCGTGCCTATTTTTAATTGGCTCGAAGGTTATGGACTAGGTTACGGTCTTATTATTCTGATCATGGTGCTTATCATTAAAGGAGCAATGTCGCCATTGACATTTGCATCGTACCGCTCTATGGCGAAAATGCGTGTGCTTAAGCCCCAGTTGGATGAGATGAACAAGAAATTTGGTGAAAAAGATGCGGTCGCCAAACAACAGGCACAAATGGCATTATACAAAGAGGCCGGTGTGAATCCTCTAGGAGGTTGTATTCCGGTCATTGTTCAGATGCCAATCTTGATTGCCATGTTCCGTTTCTTCCCCGCGTCGATCGAACTACGAGGTGAAAGTTTCTTGTGGGCCACAGATTTAAGTACCTACGATGCACTTATTTCATGGGACCAACACATTCCGTTGATCAGTACATTCTATGGGAATCACATTTCGATATTCACATTGTTAATGACAGCGTCAACCATTCTCTATACTCGAATGAATCAGCAAATGACTGCGGGTACTGGTTCAAGTGAGCAGATGAAGCAAATGCAAATCATCATGTATGTGATGCCGTTAATGTTCATGTTTGTTCTGAATAGTTATCCTGCTGGACTTACCTACTATTACTTCCTGAGTAATATCGTAACCTTCAGTATGCAATGGGGAATTCGTAAAAGCGTCAATGATGAAGCGATTCTGGCTAAGATTGAAGCTAAAAAGGCACAGCCAAAAAGTGAAAAGAAAAAGAGTAAGTTTCAGTCCCGCTTAGAAGAAATGCAGCGCCAGCAGAATCTCAACAGATCGCAGCGCAGAAAATAATAGGAGAGTCCGCCCTAGTAAAAAAGCCCCGCAACTGCGGGGCTTTTTTTGTTAGCACATTTCAATAGTTTGATGCTTGAATTCAACTACGGTAGGACCGCCTGTTCAGCCGCCAACCTCGTTTAGATAAATGTCATTTTCATCGTTGCTGATTATCCAAGCACAACTTTGATGCTTGCGCAGAGTTCCCTCTTCTATATTATCACCGGGTTTAGCACCCATCCAGAGGGCGTTACTCAGGTCTGATACTTTGCGAGTGATATGGCCATCTTTAAGAATAACAAGAACTTCGTTGCCTAGCTTTGTTCCGTTCCGCGAAAGCAACCTGGTAGATATAGGTCCCATTTTCGGGAATCTCGCCGTGAGGTTGCTGGAGGCAAAGAGAAAACGACAACAAAATAGAAAGTAGTCCTGGTATAATGGAAAGCAAAAAAAAAGCCCCGCAGTTTCCTGCGAGGCCTTCATGTATTTAATGAGTGTCTTTTAGTGAACGTGTGTCACAACACCATTAATGTAATTGTAGTCTCCTGAACCGTCTTGACGTAGTTCCCAAATGATGGTTGCTACACTGAAATCAGCTTCCATGCCTGCAGGAAGTGTTGGTTTTTCAATATGAAACTGGAATGGAGTATAACGCGTTCCGTAGATATCACCAGCGGCATAAGCATTGCCTAAAGGATTGATATCACCTAAGTTCATGCCCCAAGGACCTAATGTGGTCATAGTAGTATCACTAGTTGCAGCATCAGAACTTTCTAACCAACCAACAACGGCGGTAGTTGCATGGCGGTAAAGTACCTCATCGTGGGTGTACTTCGTTCCAGAAGTGATTAAAGGAACGCCAGCTACTACAGCGGCATCTTGAGCCCAGGTAGTTGGTGTTGCTCCAGAGCCAGTACTTACAATAGGAAGTGAGCTCACCTGATTCAAATCTACACCGCTTCCGTAATCTTTCGCGATTACACCGTTCAATAATAGGTACGATTGAACCATGTAAATGTTTTCAGTTTTTGTCTCTAGTACTTTTACACGAGGATAAACGGTAAAACTAGTACCGGCAGCATTAAGCATAACATCTGCTTCAAGGCTAAAGGCAACTTCTGCCATGGTAGCGGCTGCAGCTGCAGTAGCTGGGCTTTGACCTACGTCCGTGTTGTTAACATAAAAGTTAGGTACGCCAGATGTAGGGAAGTTATCGTCAAACTTAGATGAAGCCGCGTTATCCGTTGAAAACCAATCTCCAACGTGATTGGCTATTAGTACAACGCTATCACCCAATACGCCGTCAAGCATGGTCATGATTTCTGCGCCATTCGGGCAGTATTGACACCAAGCACCAGTAGTTTCAATAACCAAAGGGCGAACAACACCTGTAACGGTTAACGAATCTGCAGGGTACGTCGCCGGTGCAGGTTCAGGACCTCCTGTCTCACATGAAGTGAGGAATAATGCGCCGAAAACAGCGCTTAATGCGATTAATTTTTTCATAGGTCAAAATAAGTCTTTATCAAGTGACCAATTTATCGAAAAATAGTCAATCAATTACATTGAATATGTAAACGGGCAGATGGTCTGAGAATCCGTAAGTGTAGAAGGTGCCTAAAAATGCTCTTTTTGGTTTGAATCCGCCCCATTTAGTATCTGATTCCAATAATAGTGGTGGTGCAAGAATTTCTGCTGAATACCTGCTTTTACCGCGATAAAGCGCAAGATCAATGTGTTGCCAACGGCCTTTGTATTTATAGGTTCCACTCGTGTTTTTTGGATATGAAAATTGTGGGAAAACCCAAGCGCGATTTAGTTCATCTTGAAAGAAGTCTGCCGTAGACACATCATTAAAATCGCCAACTATTAATTGGTTTTGAGCGCTATCACGATCCAGTTCATTGACAACTGCAGCTAAAGCATTTTTTCTAAAAGGTGCACTTTCTAAGGCGCCACCTCTTTTGGAAGGAAGGTGAACAATAACGCTCGTTAAATCCACACTGTCTAGTAATCCTGTACTTCTTGTCTTTAGCAACAATGCATCCCGTGTTTTGTATTCAGGTGAACTGTAGGCAATAGTTCTAGTTTCAATGATGCGAGTTGTCGTGGTGTTGACCAAGGCAGCGCAGTCAATTCCCCTGAAGTCCGGACTGTCGTAATGAACAACGTGCCACGGGCCTAGGTTTTTTAAGGCTTTGTGTTTGGCTAAATCCAGTAATACCGTTCGATTCTCCACTTCAGCGACTGCGATGATGTCTATGGTTTGTGAGGTAACGTTTATTGCTGCTCGCAATGCTCGAGCGGTTTGTCGAATTTTAAGGTAGTAGGTAGCACTTCCGTATGCATAGGCTCCTGTTGGAGTGAAATCTAGATCGTTTTTACCACGGTCGTGCAAGGTGTCAAATAGGTTCTCTACATTGTAAAAAAGGATATGTTGCGCCGCACTAGAATAGGGACACAAAGAGAATAGAAGACAGTAGTTGAATAGAATACGCCGCATTCGTTGATAACGACAAGAATGGGTTGTTGGGTATCCTTTGTTGAAAGATCTATAGTTTTAACAAATCAATCGAAATACAGTAATGAAGAGTCGCCGTAACTTAAGAATCTATAGTTTTTTGCAAGGGCATGTTGGTAGACTTCCTTCCAACGTTTTCCTATTCCAGCGCTAACTAAAAGAAGAAGGGTTGAGCCGGGTTGATGGAAATTAGTAATGATTCCTTTAACCGATTTAATGCGATAGCCCGGCTTTATCATCAACTTTGTTTTTAAAGCAGTCGACTGAATATTGTGGGTTTTCATATGGTCTAAAAGTGCTGAAAATGCTTCTTCAGTACTTATGGTGTTGTCTAAAGAATACGCCTCAAATTGCCCTAAATCCTCCAGAGGCTGACCTTGAAGTAATTTAACCCCCATCCAGTGGCAGCTTTCTAGTGTTCGCAAGCTCGTTGTTCCGACAGCGAATCTAGTGCCTTTGTGCGCAAGGTAGCGTTCCAGCCAGTCGCGACATAAAAGCAATTCCTCTGAATGCATTTCGTGCTTTTCAACTGCGCCATCGTCTAAAGGCTTGAACGTCCCAGCACCCACATGAAGCGTAACTTCAAACCAATGCTGATTTTTTGCTGTTAACTGCTCAAATACCATTGGGGTAAAGTGCAATCCAGCGGTTGGCGCAGCTACGGAGCCGTTGCTTGCGGCATAAACGGTTTGGTACCGTTCAATATCTGTAGGCTCTGCATCCCTATTCATGTAGGGTGGTAGAGGAATTTTACCCGCACTTTCTAATACTGTACTAAAAGCGGCATCGCTATTCCAGGTAAAATGAATTACGAAAGCGTGTCCAATACGTATTCCTTTTTCAGCAGTCAGGACTAGGCCATCGCCGAGATCTAGATGCAGCGCATGGTCTTTCCAGCGTTTTAGGTTGCCTACGAGACATTCGAATTGTATCTGGCGCGTGGCGTTCATGCTATCTTCAACACTCATTTGATAGGGCCCTAAACAGAACACTTCAATAGGTTTGGCACCTAAAGTCTTCGTAAAATGAAGACGCGCCTTAACAACCCGTGTGTTGTTAAATATGAGTTGGGAATTTACAGGGAGGAGCTCCGGAAGTTCTGAGAACGATTGATCTTGAATCTTACCATTGCGATACACAAGAAGTTTGCTGGTATCGCGTTGTTCCAATGGGTGTTTTGCGATACAGTGTTCGGGAAGTAGGTAATCGAAATCGGACTTTTGCATGGTAAATTCGCTCAATGCAAATGTAGGTATCGCTACCTTTACCTAAAGAACGAATTCTCGCATGTCTAAAAAGATCATTCTTTCCACTACCAACGACATCAGTACGGACAACCGTGTACACAAGGTGGCCATGCTGTTGTTGGCATTGGGGTACGAAGTGCATTGGGTAGGGAGGTTATTGCCGAATAGTGTGCATCTTGATAGGCCGTATGAGACTACGCGAATGCGTCTGTTTTTTAAAAAAGGCGGTCTATTCTATGCAGAATTTCAAGTGCGGTTATTTTTCTTTCTCCTGCTGAATAAATCGACGGTATTGCTGTCTAATGATCTCGATACACTGTTGCCTAATTATTTAGTTTCACGTTTGTACAACACCCCGCTTGTTTACGACAGTCATGAATATTTCTGCGGGGTTCCTGAGATACAAGGAAGGTGGGTTAAAAAGGTTTGGCTTGCTGTTGAGCGTGCTGTTTTTCCTAAGCTCAGACACGTTTGGACGGTAAATGAAAGCATCGCGGAATTGTATGAAATAGACTACGGTATTCGGCCTCAAGTGTTTCGAAACATCAGTCCGAAGCCACAAACATTTGAGCCTAAGTCAAGGCAAGAATTGGGACTGCCTGAGCACTTGCATATTGCTATAAATCAAGGTTCAGGTATGAATGTTGACCGGGGTCTAGAGGAAGCGATAACTGCAGTTGCCGGCATGGACGGATGGCTTTTGCTTTTAGTGGGTAGTGGAGATGCTATTTCAGGGTTAAAAGATAAAGTAGTTCAAGAAGGTTGGCAGGAGAAAGTGAGGTTTATTGACCGCCTGCCTTATGACCAATTATTGCACTACACTACGGTTGCCGATGTGGGTTTAAGTCTAGATAAAGATTCAAATATTAACTACCGTTTTTCGCTCCCCAATAAGCTCTTTGACTACATCCATTGCAATACGCCAGTGGTGACTTCTCGGGTAATTGAGGTGAAGCGGATTGTTGAAGACTACAATGTTGGTTTGACGGTACATGTAGACAATATTTTGGCCTTACGAAGATCAATAGCTGCTGTTGCGGAACATAGGGAAGCTTATGAGCCTGGATTAAAGCATGCTCAAGAAGCCTTGAGTTGGGAAAAAGAATGTATTCCCCTTAGAAATTTCTACGCCCAATTTTTATAGCGTGTCCCGACAAACGGAGGAGCTTGTAAAAATCAAAAAGCAAGACGCTGCGGACGCCACGGAGGAGCAATGTTCGTATGCTGCCTGCAAATAGGATTCTTAAAAGGCGAATTAAGTGCACGAATCCCGTCTGTTGAAGTTTTCGGTATACGGCAAATAATCGGACCTCTTCGTCAATTTTGCCTTTGCTAATTAGATCAGCAAGATTATCTATCGCACCATCTGTTTTTTCAAGAAATTCAGCGTCGCTATCTCCGTCTAAGTGGTAGGCGGGGTTATCAATGTGAACCACGGTTTTGCAAGCGTACCTTAATTCTTGCCCAAACAAGGTGTCTTCATGCCCGTATTTTTTAAGGCTTTCGTCAAAAGGATGTCTAGTGAAAGTAGTGCGCGCAATGGCGAAATTAAAGGCGCTAAAATTCGCGTGAGGGCTTCGTGCGCGCTTGTTTGCTGGTATAGCTTCTTTACGCTGGCCGATTGTATGGCGAAGGCTAGGGCGGTTGAGCTGGTATGCAGTTCCCCCAACAACGACTTCGGCATCAATGAGTGCGGTACAATAGGTATATAAAAATTCTTTAGGTCGAACGGGTAGTGCATCAGCATCTAGGAACAGTAAGTAATTTCCTGTGGAGGCCTTGGCGATGGTGTTTCTGTTATTACTCCGCCCGAGTCCATTGGGATGGTGCAGGTAGCGCAATGCATACTGGCGCTCCCATTGCTTTGCTTCAGTGGCAGGTTCAGGGTGTTGGTCACCTGCAATGATTTCAACAGCCCATCCTTCGGGCAACGCTTGTTTTCCTGCATTGAGCGCACGCAGCAGCATATTGAGATCATCGCCATAACAGGCAATGCAGATACTTAGCGTATTTTGAATAGGCGCTTCCAAAATAGTTTAGAAGGCTTGTGCTTGTGTACTGGTTACACCGCCGTTTTCTACTTTTAAAGTACGATTCGCGTATTTATGGATCAATTGGAAATCATGTGTAGCCATTAAAACGGCTTTGCCTTGTTCCGTTAGACTCAGCAATAGACTCATAATTTCTTCGGAGGTTCGGGGGTCTAAATTACCTGTAGGTTCATCTGCAAGTATAATTTTAGGATCGTTCAAGAGTGCACGTGCTATGGCAACCCTTTGCTGCTCTCCGCCCGATATTTCGAAAGTACTCTTGTGCTTTTTGTGTTGCATACCCACTAAGGATAAAACCTCTACAATCCTCCTCGAACGTTCCTCCTTGTCTTTCCATCCTGTGGCGCGCAGGACAAAATCTAAGTTGCCCTCTACGCTGCGATCACTAAGCAACTGAAAGTCTTGAAAGACGATGCCTAAATCTCTACGTAAAGCTGGGATGTTTTTATCCTTCAGTCCATGAAGTGCATGGTCAGCAACGTGGCCTTCACCTTGTGTTAAGGCCAAATCACCGTAAAGCGTTTTCAAAACGGAACTTTTTCCGGACCCCGTTTGTCCAATAAGATATACAAATTCGCCCGCAGCAATTTCAAAGTTTACTGCGCTAAGCACTAGGTGTTTGCCTTGAAAAATCGAGGCGTTTTTTAATGCGACTAAAGCCATTGGGTAGGTGGTGAGTTATAGGGCTACAAGCTATTAAATCCTTGCTAGATAACATACCAAAGTGCATAGGTTCTGCGTTTTTTCCTGTGAATAACTCCCCTTAATAAACCTGATTTACCGCACGGGGTGCGCAGGCCTACGTTTATTTTTAAGGATAAACCTGATAATGATGAGAAGATTTCTCTACAGCACGTTGTTGCTGGCCGTTACTTATTTAGGTGTGGCTCAAGAGACGCCTTTAGAAGCGGGTCTTGAAGCAACCTACAGTGAAAGTGTTGATTTATTTGAAGATGGACTCTATGCGGCAGCAAGAGTCGGTTTTGATGAATTGCTTGAATCAAATTTGCCTACTCAAAGCTTTTTGAAGGAAGAGAGTAGCTTCTACCGTGCCCTATGTGCACTCTACTTAATGAATGAAAACAGTGAATACTTTTTGACGTATTTCGCACAAACCTATCCATTGAGTCCGCGCTGGCAGGAAGCTCATATTACAGCAGCCAACTATTACTTTAATAACCGCAGATACAAGAAGGTTGTACAATGGCTTGGTGCGATTGATCAACAGGATGTTGCTGCTGGTTTTAGGAGTGAATACTATTTCAAATTGGCCTACAGCCATTTGATGGCTAAGGATGTGGATAAAGCCCGCAGCCTTTTCTTTCAAGGCAAGGACTATGCTGGGGAATACCGCAGCCACCACCGTTATTACTATGGACACATCGCCTATGAGGCTGAACAGTACAGTACTGCTGTAGAGCAGTTTAAATTACTCGTAGGTGATGACCAATTCGGTGGCGTTGTACCGTACTACCTAAGTCAGATTTACTACAAAACAGGTGAGATTGATGAGTTGCTGCGCGTTGGTGAGGCGTTGTTAGAGCAGGCCGTTGCTTCGCGTGCTGCGGAGGTCGCAAAGCTGATAGGAGAGGGGTATTACCAAAAGAAAGATTGGAAATCGGCTGCACTCTATTTAGAAAAACACCAGGATTTAGGCGGTAAGCTGGACCAGCAAGATCATTATAAGTTGGGTTTTGTTCTCTACAAAACAAATCGCTATGAAGAGGCAATAGGTGCCTTCAATAAAATTCACAATCGGGGCGATGATTTAGGCCAGAGCGCCTATTACCATCTTGCTGATTGTTATTTAAAAACAGGAAAGAAAACAGAGGCTCAATCGGCTTTTTTTCGGGCGAGCGAAAGCGGGAAGGATCAGTCACTACGCGAAGATGCCTATTTTAATTATGCAAAATTGGCTTACGATTCAAGCACGCCTTTTGAGCAGCCATTAGATATATTTAAAGCCTTTTTGAGTACCTATCCCAACAGTCGTCATCGTCAGGAAGCGAATGAATACCTCGCGAATCTATACCTGAATTCGAAAGATTACGAAAGTGCGATGAAAGCAATTTCTGCGGCAGGTTTAGATCAACCGACCATGCAAGGTGCATATCAAAAGGTAGCGTATTTCAGGGGCGTGCAGCATTTTAACGCGATTCAGTATGGTGCAGCGAAACGTTTATTTAATAAATCCTTGGATTACCCATTAAATAACGTTTATGCGGCCTTAGCACATTATTGGCTGGCGGAGATTGCCTACCGTGAGGATGATTTTGACGGGACACTTATAGAAATTGGAATGTTCGAAGCCACACCAGGTTCTGCAACTCTGAGTGAATACAAGCGCAGCCTGTACAATAAAGGATACGCCTATTTTTCTAAAGAGGATTACCGCAATGCAGCCACTACTTTTAGGCTGTTTTTGAACAGTGCAAAGCTTGGGACTAGATTGGCCAATGACGCGGAACTTCGATTGGCGGATTCCTATTTTATGACGGCGCAATACTCAAATGCCATAACCTATTACACTGCGTATCTAGGGCGACAGGTACCGGATGCAGATTACGCAGCATTTCAACGTTCACTCTGCTACGGTTTGGTTGATGAGCCGCAGAAAAAAGGGGATGCTTTAGAAGCACTGGTGGACCAATTCCCAAATTCAGTCTATGCTACCGATGCGTATTTTGAATTGGGAGAAACCTACATGAAACTTGGGAAAAATAAGCGTGCAGAAGAGATTTTCAATGCATTTATCTCAGATTATCCCAAGAGTCGTTTTGTGAAGAATGCCCATATAGCGCTAGGCTTAATCAACCGTACACAAGGAAATGGAAAAGCCGCTTTAACGGCATTTAAACGTGTGGTGGAAACCTATCCTAACACGCCGGAAAGTAAAGAGGCTTTAGGGCTCGCAAAAATTCAATATTCAGAATTGGACCAATTAGGCGACTATGTCGATTGGATTCAAACCCTCACAGGCGCAGATATTGGTCAAGGTGCCCTGGATTCCACGCTTTATAATGGCGCGTTTGATAGATACAGCCTGGGGGATTGTGCTGGCGCGAAAAAAGGGATGTTAGAATACCTTGCGAAATTCCCAGACGGAATCTTCCGAATTCCCGCAAACTACTATATGGCTGAATGTGCTTTCGCCGAGGGAGATGATGCCCTTGCAATCACCGGTTATGAAGACGTTGAGCGCTCCGGAGAATTGAGTTTCCGCAAGAGAACTGTAGAGCGTTTGGCCAGTTTATATTACGCGGATGAAGCCTATGAAAGTGCCTTTACCTACTTCCAGCAAGTGGTGAGTCTGGTAGGAAATGCAGATGAAGGTCGTCGTGCGCGTTTAGGTTTAATGCGTTGTGCAAAGGCATTAGATGATGTTCCGGTGGTAATGCAATATGCTGAAAGTTTACTACAGGACGAAGGTTTGCCCGCTGAATGGCGTTCGGAAGCGCTACTGAATGCTGCACGCAGTGCGTTGAGTCTGAGCGATAGTGCAAATGCGAAACGATACTATATCCAGGTTGCAGAGGAAATCAAGGGCGAGGCGCAGGCGGAATCTAATTATTATTTAGCCCAATTCGAATTTGTTCAGGCCCAATTCGAAGCATCGAACGAGCGCATCTTCTGGATGATCGATAATTTACCAACGTACCCTCAGTGGCGTTGGAAATCGTTGCTCCTGATGGCAAAAAACTATGCAGGACTTCAAGATGATTTTCAGGCGAACTATACGCTAGATTTCATCATTGAAAATGCAGACTTTGGCACTTTAGCGCAGGAGGCACAGCAATTCAAAGTAGATCTCGCGCTCTTACGCGAACGTGAATCTCAATCTACTTTTGGCGTAGATAGCCTGGAAGTGGACGGATCAGATTTGGAAGAGTTAGAAGAAATAGAAGAGTAACGACGTATGAAAAAGATAGCAGTAGTAGGGCTCTTTTTGTTGCCAGTATTGGCTTGGAGTCAGGAAGAATTGGGCGATGAGGTTAAAAGCGTAGAAATCAGAGTTGTTGAAGATTATAAGGCGCAGGTGCGCGCTGCACATAAAATTTCAGAGCAGCCTTCATTTGCCGATACAACCTCAGAGAAATTGGCAGTTAACGTGCGCATTCAACCAAAAGGCATGATCATAGATTTTGATCCAGATCCTATCCCAAGCATTCAGCTTGGTCGCGTGAAGCTACCTAAATTGCCAACCCAAAAAGTCAGTTTGGGCGCGGGTAACTATACAGGCACATATGCTAGTTTCGTGCTTTCTTCCCCAAGAAGTAAAAAGAATGTGTGGGGTATTAAAGCCGTGCATGACGGTACCTTAGGTGGTGTAAATAGTCCGTTTTACACACAGCCCACCTATGAGAATACGTTGTTGGCTGATTTTCAACGTGCGACTAAAAACTGGAATTTTAAAACTCAAGCGCTGATTGGGGCGAACTACCGCAGTTTTTTTGGCGCACTGGATACGAACCAATTAGATACTGTGAGCGGTGCATGGCAGCAGCGTTATGGTATGAACCAGCAATGGCTGCGAACCTCTAATCGGACCAGTAAGGTTTTAGCCACCTACCGTAGTGGAGGACTTTCGTATCTCTATACTCATGCGGGTTTTTCAACCAGTGAACACCTGGCTCGAACGGCGCATACTGTTGAATTAACTGCAGGTGATCAGGAAATCATTCTAGATTTGGGTTACCAGTTTTCGCAGTACAACGGGTGGTCTGCATCGGGAGGTCAATACCATAATTTTACTGTAGCGCCTATTACAAGGGGAAAAAATGGCATACTTACCTATGAATTTGGTCTAGATTTCACGGGGACACAAACCGCAGGTCTTGCTCAAGACCGGTTCGAATTCTACGTGTTCCCTAAAGTAAATCTCCAGGCTGAAATCCTACGCCGTACTCTTGCTATTTATGGGGGCTGGGACGGTTCTTCAAAGCAACAAACGCTGCAGGGTTTATTGCAAGAGGTGCCGCAGATTTCTTTAAATCAGGAATTGCGTTTATCGGGTCAAAACCGTGGTTATGTAGGAATGCAAGGTGCGCTCATAGGTAAAGTACAGTATCGATTAGAAGGTGCCATGACCTTTATGAACGACGCGGTCCAATTCATGAGAGACACTTTACTGTCTCCAGTAGATATGAATGGAGTCTACCTACCTGCGCTCTCCGTAGGTTATGCTCAGCAAGTCTTAAAAACATCTTTCAGGGGAGAATTGAATCTTCCCTTAAAACAGTTCACGGCCAGCACATACGCGCAGTTTAACGCATATTCTGGCGACGCCTATTTTGGGCGTGAAGGTCAGGTCGTTGGTGGTCTACTGTCTTATGAAATCAATGACCTCAGGGTTACGGCAGCTGCAAAGCACGTAAATGGCAGGTATATGGGGTCTGCCCCGGAGCTCGTCTTAGAGGCCTACACGGATGTTAATCTACAACTCGGGTATGAAATTAATGAGAACCTGAGCATCAGTTTACGCGCCTACAACCTGCTCAATCAGGACTATCAAACGCATTTAGGTTACCGAGTTCGGGGCACCAGAGGATTGTTTGTCTTGAATTACCAATTCTAAGGGGTGTATAAGCGGCTTAAAACCGCTTAAATGTTAATAAAAATGTTGGTAAAAGAAGAGGGGCTTAGTGCCCCTTTTCTCGCTTTTTGGGTACCTAAAAGGTATCTTTGTTAGGATAGCATGAAACATAACTTCATCTTAAGTTTATGAGCGAAGAGCAAAAGAATTATGACGGTGGATCCATTCAGATCCTTGAAGGGCTAGAGGCCGTTCGTAAGCGTCCAGCGATGTACATTGGAGACATCGGTGTTAAGGGACTCCACCACCTTGTTTACGAAGTAGTAGATAACTCTATTGATGAGGCCTTAGCAGGTCACGCATCAGATATATATGTAACCATTAATGAGGATGATAGCATTACCGTAAAGGATGATGGTCGTGGAATTCCCATTGATCCACACCCGAAAGATGGACGTTCCACTTTAGAGGTCGTAATGACTGTTCTGCACGCTGGTGGTAAGTTTGATAAAGATTCATATAAAGTATCTGGTGGGTTACACGGGGTAGGTGTGAGTTGTGTGAATGCACTTTCTATCATGTTGCATGCGGAAGTGCACAAGGACGGTAAAAAATATGAGGTTGAATTTTCGCGCGGCGCGGCCAAATACCCGACGCGTGAAATAGGTACTACAGATTACCGTGGTACCATTGTAACCTTTAAGCCTGATGGGGAAATCTTCGAAGAATTAGAGTATCAGTATGAGATTTTAGCGAAACGCATGCGCGAGCTAGCTTTCTTGAATAAAGGTATTTCTATAACGCTAACAGACCTGCGTGAGAAGGATGAAAAAGGTGAATATATAGGACAATGCTTCCATAGTGAAGACGGTCTTGCAGGATTCGTAAAATACATCGATGCCAACCGCGAGGTTATCATGCCGGAGGTTATGGCAATGGAGGGTGAACGCGACGGTATACCTGTTGAGGTAGCGATGCATTACAACACCAGTTACAACGAGAACATTCATTCCTACGTCAACAACATTAACACTCATGAAGGTGGGACCCACCTTGCCGGTTTCCGTAGAGCATTGACCCGTACACTAAAGAAGTACGCAGATGACAGTGGTCTTCTTGCAAAAGAAAAAGTAGAAGTAAGCGGCGATGACTTTAGAGAGGGGTTGACCGCAGTGATTTCTGTAAAGGTTATGGAACCTCAGTTTGAAGGCCAAACGAAAACGAAGCTCGGGAATAGAGAGGTTAGTGGCGCGGTGGACAAGCTCGTAGGCGAAATGTTAACAGCATTCTTAGAAGAACATCCGAACGAAGCGAAAATTATCGTTCAAAAGGTATTGCTTGCAGCTAAAGCTCGTGTTGCCGCTAAAAAGGCGCGTGAAATGGTGCAGCGTAAGGGTACCATGTCTTCTATGGGATTGCCCGGTAAATTGAGCGATTGTTCTGAAACAGACCCTGAAGTTTGTGAGATTTTTCTTGTCGAGGGAGATTCGGCTGGGGGTACTGCCAAACAAGGACGTGACCGTAATTTTCAAGCAATTCTTCCATTACGTGGTAAGATCTTGAACGTAGAAAAAGCGATTTCACACAAAGTCTTCGAAAATGAAGAGATTAAAAACATGTATACCGCATTGGGTGTAAGTGTCGGAACCGAAGAGGACTATAGAGCGCTCAACATTGCTAAGTTACGTTATCACAAGATAGTCATCATGACGGATGCGGATGTGGATGGCAGCCACATATCCACATTAATCTTAACCTTCTTCTTCCGCTACATGCGTGAATTAGTTGAAAAAGGATACGTGTACATTGCAACTCCACCCCTGTATTTAGTGAAGAAAGGTTCAAAATCGTCCTATGCTTGGGACGATAAGCAACGCGATCAACTCCAGTTTGAGTACGGCGGTGAAGGAGGTCAAGGCGTAGGTATTCAGCGTTACAAAGGTCTTGGTGAGATGAATGCAGAACAGTTGTGGGAAACAACCATGAATCCGGAGGAGCGTATATTAAAGCAGGTGACTATAGACGATAGTGCCGAGGCAGATCGCGTGTTCTCTATGCTTATGGGCGACGAAGTTCCTCCACGTAAAGAGTTTATTGAGCGTAATGCGAAATATGCAAACATTGATGCTTAATAGATCAAATCGACTTAAAAAAGCCTCCTTTTTAGGGGGCTTTTTTGTAGTTATTTTTTTAGCCTTTACGGCTTGTGATGCAAATAGCGCCGATGGAAAAATGGTTTTTCGTTACAATGAATCGGCGGGGATTCCTTCTCTAGATCCTGCGTTTGCAAAGGAAAAGAGCTCCATTTGGGCAGTACAGCAGCTGTATGAAGGGTTGGTTGCGTTAAATAGCAATAATGTAATTGTGCCTGCACTTGCAACGGACTGGCAGGTTGATAGTTCGGCAACCATTTATACGTTCAAATTGCGCGAAGCATCCTTTCATAACGGCAAAAGGTTGCGTGCAGAAGATGTTGTCTACAGCTTGAATAGATTAAGAGACCCTGCAGTTGCCTCCCCAGGCAGTTGGGTGGTCGAAGGCATCTTGAGTATTCAAGCACTAGATGTGTCGACGGTTAAAATTGTGTTGCATCAGCCCAATGCCAGCTTTATTTCCTTATTGGCCATGCCGTTTTGTAGTGTAGTGCCCATGGATGTGGCGACGTTGAATACGGCGCCAGTGGGTACGGGACCTTTTAAGTTTCATGTTTGGCATTACGGGGAGAAGATGGTCCTTCATAAGAATGAGCACTATTGGTGTTTTGATAGCGCTGGTGTCCCATTGCCTTATCTAGATGGAATCAGTATCTCCTTCTTAACGGATCAACAAAGCGCTTTCTTAGAATACCTACGTGGAAATTTTGATTTTCTACCCAATCTAGACCCCAGTTTTAAAGACGATCTTTTGACCAAAAAGGGATCTCTACAAGAACGGTACAGTACAGAGCATACTTTGGTGCGCAGTCCGTTTCTCAATACAGAATATCTTGTGTTTAATGCTGAACGAGCCTTACCTAAGGATTTGCGCTGGGCCATTAACGCGTCAATAGACCGATCAGAAATGATTACTTCATTACGCAACGGTGTGGGGGTTCCTGCTACAGGAGGAATCATACCGGCAGGTTTGCCTGGACATGTATCGACCATAGGTATAGATTATGCGCCAGACAGTGCAAAAAGTATCATAGCGGCTTACGAGGAACTGCCAGAGTTGACCTTGACTACCGTGGCAAATTATAGAGATCTCTGCGAATTTGTTCAAGGTGCTTTGGCAAAATTGGGTTGGGATATTGCAGTGAATGTAGTGCCATCTGCTGCGCTTCGGAGTGAAAAGTCTTCGGGTACATTGGATTTTTTCAGGGCGAGTTGGATTGCAGATTATCCCGATGCCGAGAATTATTTGATGCTCTTTTCTTCTGAAATGAAGGCCCCAAATGGACCTAACTATAGTCGCTACAGTTCTCCAACGTTTGATTCATTGTATCAATGCATCCAGAATTCGCCATTTGGTCCGGAGCGGACTGCGCTATTGTCTAAAGCGGATGACTTTTTAGCGGAAGAGGCGGTTTGTGTTCCGTTATATTATGATGAAGTATTGCGGGTCTTTCCCTCAAGTACCATCGGGGTTCAAACCAATGCTTTAAATGCTCTTAATCTTCTTCAAGCGCGGGTGGTTCAGCGCTAAATCTGGTAACAAGAGGCCTGTGGTCGCTCAGTGTAATGTTATCAATGAATTGGCCCTTAGAGTGTAATTCGGGGCTGTGCATCGTCCAGTCAATTTTAAAAAACAGTCCTCGTCTAGCCAGCGGTTCAAATGAACCCATGGTGCCGTATCCATCTAAAATATATGGATCGTTGAGGTGGCGCAGTAATCGCCAATACAAATTACCGCCCGGTGCTCCGTTAAAATCACCAGTTAGAATAACGGGATGTGGACTTTCCTTAACCCATTCAACAATATGATTGGCTTGTAGTCCTCTGCTTCTATCGGTAGAAGCAAGTTTACTTAATACAAATTGGCCCGTTTCTAAAAGTTCATCCCTCGAATGGACCACTTCCATGTCTTGATCTTGAAGCCCAGTCGAGCTTAGATGAACGTTGAGTATTCGAACGGTGTCGAAAGGAAGTGCGATATCTGCATATTGAGCACTTGTTCGCGCATAACCTTTCGTAGTGAGACGAGTGTAAACAAGCGGGGAATGTTTGATGATGGGGTACTTTGAATAAATCGCGACCGAATAATTTTTCTGTTCCGGTGCGTAAACACGGTAAGGATACAGTTTTGCTAAGGGTGCTGCGGCACTGCGACGAATCTCTTGCATACACAGAATAGCAATAGACTCTTGTTCTGCCCAATTTCCGATTTCTTGCGCAGCACGTGGCGTTTGATAAAATGCACGAACGTTGTAAGAAGCCACTTTGACCTCATCACTAGAGGATTCGATCGCACGGGCAAAGGGCCATTGGGCCATAAGAGGAAAGGCAATGATGGCTAATCCAAAAAGATTGGTAAATGATTTTTTTGGTTTAAATCGAACCCAAAAGATGAAAGCAATCAAGTGGGGAATGACCAGGAGAGGAAGAAGTAGAGAAAGGATACCTACTCCGGGGATAAATTGCGAAGGAATGAGACTCCCCATTGCCGTAGCTAGAGTCACTGCGGTTAAAGCAAGGTTCAGCCAATGGAGCAAAATAAGCCTCTTTTTCACCTAATCATTGGAGATTTTGAAGAGAAATGCTTTTTCGTCTTTCGACAGACTGTCGTAGCCGGTGGCTTTGATTTTTTCGAGAATTTCGTTCATACGCGCGGTATCATCCGCACTACTAGCTTTTGGTGATGTGGCCTTCTTTCCGTTGTTTTTATAATTTCTTTCACCGAAACTGAAGCCTTTTTTCCTCTTTCGTTGCTGTGGTTGAAGACCGCCACGGATAAAGTCAATAACTTGAAATAAGTATACGTTCCATTCGTTGCCTGCACGCATGCTTCGAATAAAGAAAAAAGCAACAATCGCACCACCAAGATGAGCAATATGACCACCTGCATTTTCACTGGTTAAATTCAGCACATCTAGAAGTACTAACCCGGCAGCAAGCATCCAATACTTTACCTCAAAAATACCCCACAGTCGAACAGGCATGTTGGGCATATAAAGTGCGCCTGCTACAAGAATTGCAATGACTCCCGCACTTGCGCCAACCATTGAGCCAGAGGTAAGGATGGGACTAATGTTGTAGAGAATCATGTAGAGTACACCGCCGCCAATTCCTCCGTAGATGTATAAAGACAGCATGCGTCGTTCTCCCAAGTACTCCATGAGCATCTTCCCTGAGAAATAGAGAATAATCATGTTAAAGAGTAGGTGACGGAACCCAAAGTGAGTAAACATATACGTCAAAATGGTCCAGGGACGTAAGGCAAACTTTAAGGGATTAGAAGGAAGTGCTAAGAGGTCATCTCCAATGTGCGGAATAAGTCCAAAGTTACCTGTGAACAGACTAGTAAAAGCATTGGTCAAACTAAAGGCAAGAAATACCGCGATGTTCAAATAGAGCAGACGTGTGAGATAATCGCCCTTAAACGCATCGTGTTTTACTCTAGTAAAGAAGTCGCTCATGTTCTGTTGGAAAGGTTTAAAGATACATATCTCTACGCCATTTTCTGATGAGAATATAGCCAAAGAGCATGCCGCCTAAATGTGCGAAATGTGCGATACCACTATTACTGACGCTGAATCCATTGTAAAGTTCGAGCAGTCCATATCCGATCACAAAATACTTTGCTTTTATTGGGAACAGGAAGTTGAGATAAATGACTTGATTAGGGAAGGTCATGCCAAATGCAAGCAGCACACCGAAAACGGCTCCAGAGGCGCCGACCATGGGCGCATTGAGTAATCTGTTCAAGCTGCCCCAGGTAGGGTTGGTGTAGTTAAACCCACGTTCAATCAAATCTTTACCGTCGCGAGTAATGGTCTCAATGGCACTGGTTTCAAGTGCAGCACTAAGTTGAAAGTATTCTATTGCATTCACGCCAATCTGAAGTGCACTAGCACCTAATCCCGTGAGCAAATAATAGGTCAGAAAGCGTTTGGGTCCCCAGTGATTTTCCATGGCAGAGCCAAGGAACCAAAGCATCAGCATATTCGAAAAAATGTGTCCAAAGTTTCCGTGCATGAACATGTGTGTCAACAGCTGTACGGGAAGGAATTCTGACGATGCTGGAAAGTACAGACCCAACCAATCTGTAATGTCAATACCGAAAGTCGTTCGGATTGAAGTCATGCCTAAAAAAAACAATCCATTGATAATGAGAAGGTTCTTTACTACAGTGGGCATTAAGTTGAAACTGCGCTGTGCAATCATAAGAGAGAGTCTAAATCCTCAGGAGCCAATTCTAGGATGATTTTTTTTCCCGAAGGTGAATATTGTGGGTTGCTGCTGCTCAGCAGTTGTTCTTTTAACGCCTGCAAAGCCTCCTTAGTTTTAACGAATTCACTATTCGCGGCTTTTTTAGCTAAGGTTTGCGCGAATGTTTTTAGTAGAGAAGATTCAATAGTCTCGCTGTCTAACGTCTTTAACTGCTCGATAAGTTCCTCTAAAGCAGGTACAGCTTCTTCTGGAGCCAGCAACATTGGAGCTCCAACCAACTCGTATTGACCCGTGTTTTCTTCTAATCTTAAATCGAAACCGGCGGTTGCAAACCAACCTTCGTATTCTTTTAGTAGGGCTTGGTCTGAAAGTCCGACGTGAATTTCTTCAGGAAAAAGAAGTTGCTGTGAAGGCAACGTTGCGTTGCGCAATTTCTCTAAGAATTGGTCGTAGTTTATACGGTGTCTCGCCGCAGAAATATTGATGATTAGTAATTTTCTCCCCAAAAGAGTGACCATATGTTTGCCCCAAACCATCGCATGGTTTACATGCTCATTCAGCGCAGTTGCTTCGGGATTTTCATTCCAAAAATCTTTGATCTCATCTTCTGAGGTGTATTCGAAGGTTTGGGCTGTGTTAAGGTATTTCTCTTGCTGAATGCGCTGGTATTTTTCTTGGTCCGAGCGGAAATGAGGATGCGCTGATTGGGTGGTTTCGAATGGATTAAAGTTAGGGTTGACTTTGATTTGAGGCGCCTTCGGTAATTGTCCATCAGGTAAAGGTGGGATAGAGAAACTCTGTTCCGCATCGAAATCAATGGTAGGGGCGACGTTGAATTGGCCAATTGCATGGCGCGCAGCACTTCTTAATACAGCGTAAATAGCGCGTTCATCCTCGAATTTAATTTCCGTTTTAGTCGGGTGAATGTTCACATCAATTTCTGATGGATCTACAGTGAGGTATAAGAAATATCCTGGATGGTGGTCACCCGTCAGGACATCCTCAAAGGCTTCGCGAAGGGCATTGTGGAGATAAGGTGATTTGATATAGCGGCCATTGACAAAAAAGAACTGTTCTCCTCGTTTCTTTTTGGCGAATTCAGGTTTTAAAATAAAACCTTCTAGTGTGACCACCTCCGTGGATTCTTGAATGGGAACAAGGCGTTCGTCAAATTTTCTTCCAAAAACGCCAGTGATGCGTTGACGTAAAGATGCCGGTTTTAAATGGAAGAGTACGTGCTCATCACTTTTCATAATCCATTCAATGTGGCTGTGAACGAGCGCAACGCGATGAAATTCATCGATGCAATGACGCAATTCTATTCGCTCGTTTTTAAGGAATTTACGTCGAGCAGGGATGTTGTAAAATAGATTTCTAACCACGACTTGTGTTCCTTTATTCCAAGGGTAAGGAACAATGGATTGCACGGTGCTATCTTCGAATTTCAATTCCAGTCCTAGGCCTTCTTCGTTCTGATTCGTTCGCAATAGTACGTGAGCAACAGCTCCTATCGATGCCATCGCTTCACCTCTGAATCCTCGAGTGGTCAGTTGAAACAGATCATCGGCAGATTTGATTTTAGAGGTTGCATGTCTTAGGAAGCAGTGTCGAGCATCTTCTTCGTCCATCCCAGAGCCATTATCACTGACACTAATACTTGTCTTGCCTGAGCCTAAAAGCGATAAAGTGATTTTTGTAGCACCAGCATCAATGCTGTTTTCCAACAGTTCTTTTACTACAGATGCGGGGCGTTGAACCACTTCTCCTGCTGCGATTTGGTTAGCAACGTGATCAGGAAGTATACTAATGGTAGGCACTAGGCTAGAAATTTAACGGCGACAATGACGAGAACGACAAGGAATAAGAAGCTGAACACCAAACGTTTTCCATAGCCTTCACTGGCGCCTGCGCTTCTTTTTCTTCGCAAGTCCCAATTCTCTCGTAAGCGATCACGGTATTTGTCTTTATTCTGAAACGGAATTTCATCGACGCCCTCATTACGTTCTAAGATTCTCAAACGATCCTTACGTTCATCGTGAAATCTAGGTTGGTGTTGAAAACCGCGCGGTTGGCGTCGTTCAAATAATCCCATATCTTTCTATATTCTCATCTCAAAGGTAAGAACCCCTTGGCACTTTATCGACTTATGCAAGCACGCTTTCTCAAAGCCATATTTATGGCTTCCGTATTGACTATTTTACCGAGTAAAGAGCTTTGTGCTCAATCCTTTAATGTAGACTCTGCCTTGAATGCAATGTCAGTGGAGGAGAAAATTGGCCAATTATTTATGGTCGCTGCCTACAGCAATAAAGACGAGGGTCATCAAGCGGAATTAGAAAAACTCGTACGCGATTACCATATTGGAGGTGTTATTACCATGCAAGGTGGACCTGAACGCCAAAAGAAACTGCTTCATCGTCTTCAGAGTGCGGCGGCATTTCCATTACTCGTGGGACAAGATGCGGAATGGGGACAAGCCATGCGTTTGGATAGTACCTATAAGTTTCCGACATCGCTCACTGTTGGAGCTGCTGGCAGTAATGAAGAAGCGTATGATTTAGGGTATGCAATGGCTGAAGAGTGCAGTGCAGTTGGCGTACACATGAGTTTCTCTCCGGTGCTTGATGTCAATACGAATCCAAATAATCCTATTATTGGAGCGCGATCCTTTGGTTCTGATCCAGATGTAGTGAATGCAATGGGTGTAGCGGTAGTTAATGGGATTCAAGAGAATGGAGTGCTGGCTTGTGGTAAGCATTTTCCAGGCCACGGCGATACCCATCAGGACAGTCACAAGACGCTTCCAAAGGTAGATCGCACATTGAAAGAACTCATGGAAGTGGAGTGGGTGCCGTTTAAGGGAGCTATTGACGCGGGCGTTGGAGCTATTATGATTGCCCATTTGAATATTCCATCCCTTGAGCCCTCTGGAAAACCCACGAGCCTTTCGCGCAAGGTCATTCAAGAGATTTTACGAGATCAATGGGGATATGAAGGCCTAATTATTACCGATGCTCTGAACATGAAGGGCGCTGCAGCCTTTGCGCCACCAGGAGAGTTAGAGTTGGCGGCGTTTGCCGCGGGCAATGATATTTTGCTCTTTCCCATGGACGTGCCAAAGGCCACCCAAGCTTTCCAAGATGCCTTGGCCACAGATAAGATTTCTTTCCAATCCTTGGATGAGCGCGTGAGAAGAATCTTAGTGGCAAAATCAAATTGCAGGGCGTATTCGGATTGGCTAGAGGCTCAAAAGTCGGTCGATCCTTCTTTGCTGACCTCCGATCATTCTCTGTTCGAAAGAGAAGAATTGAACCAAAGAGTGTCGTTCAACCTAATACGGAATGCGGCGACTTTATTGGAACGTGGTACGGCTACATTCCCCATTAAAAATGTAGAGCAAGAATTCCTCCATATCGCATTGGGTGATTTTGAATCGGCTGCTACGGTGAAAGAATACCTTGATAGATATGTGGCCATGTCCCACCATCATGGTGTGGATGTAGACGAGCGCGAAATGGCATCAAAAGATGCTTTTGTGGTGAGCTTTCATCAAAACGTTAAAAATCCCTGGAAGCGGTATAAGTTAGAGTCCTACGAGCAAGAATTTTTGAAGCGCTTATCAACTACAGGTAAGCCTGTATATCTTTTACATTTCGCAAATCCATATGGGGTCTTGAGCTACCCGGCATTTGAAGATAACGTCCGTATTTTAATCTTGTATGAGAACGACGAATATTCCCAGCTTTTGGCGCCTCAATTCTTGTTCGGAGCACGTGAAACCAAGGGGTTGTTGCCTGTTGATTTGAACCAATGGGGATCGGTAGGTGATGGCCAGAAAACGGAGGAACTGCTACGTTTGAAGTACGGAGTCCCTTTTGAGGTAGGCCTTGATGCGGGGCCTTTAAATCGTATTGATTCTACTGTAGAGCACGCCATTGCAGCAGGTGCCACGCCTGGTGCACAAGTATTGGTCGCTCGTCATGGAACAGTGGTTTATTCCAAATCATTTGGATCACATACCTACTCGGAGAAAAAGCCTGTGGAATGGACGGATCTTTATGATATCGCTTCGGTGACCAAGATTGCCGCGACACTTCCTGGTATAATGGCTTGGTACGAAAAGCAGCCGCTGCTTCTAAAGTCAACTTTAGGTAATCACACGAATCGATTAAAGGGATCGGATAAAGAAAAATTGGTTTTCGAAGATGTGCTCGCGCACCAAAGTGGATTGCAGGCTTGGATTCCTTTTTATGCCTCGAGTATAAAAAATGACAGTACAACGTCTTATTGGTACAGCGCTATACCAGCTGAGGGCTTTAATGAAGTGATTCCAGGAATGTATTTGAGAGCAACAATTCGGGATACCATGTTTGCCATGTTGGCAAGGAGCCCGTTGAAAGGAACAGAATACCGCTATTCTGATCTTGGGTATTACTTGTTTCAAGAGATGCTTGAGGAACGATTTAATGAGCCACTTGATCAATGGGCGAAGAATACATTCTATTCCCCATTGGGTGCGCATCGTTTGACTTACAATCCATTAACCTCGGGGTTCACTGAAAATGATATCGCGCCTACAGAGGAAGATGGTTATTGGAGAAATAGCACCGTGCATGGTACTGTACACGATATGGGTGCTGCAATGATGAATGGAGTTGCGGGTCATGCAGGATTATTCGCAAATGCAAACGATTTAGCGAAAATGATGCAGATGTATTTAAACGGAGGGTACTATGGTGGACATCGCTATTTTCAGGAAGCTACCATAGAGTTATTCAGTGGATGTGCGTTTTGCGAGTCTCAAAACAGACGCGGTTTAGGCTTTGACCGGAAACAGTTAGAAGATGGGCCTGGCCCCAGTTGTACTTGTGCATCTGAACAAAGTTTTGGTCACACGGGTTTTACAGGTACAATGGTATGGATGGACCCAAAAGAGAATTTGCTTTATGTTTTCCTGAGCAACAGAACCTTTCCCGATGCGGAGAATTGGAAACTGAGCAAATTGGACGTTCGAACCAATATACAAGAGTACATTTACGACGCCCTTAATTAAGAGAAATACCTTAGCCGAATGAAGATTGGAGTTGTTTGTTATCCTACCTATGGTGGATCAGGAGTGGTTGCTACAGAATTAGGTATTCAATTGGCCAAAAAAGGCCATGAAATTCACTTTATCACCTACAGCCAGCCTGTGCGCCTGGATATACTGGAGCCAAATATTTTCTATCACGAAGTCAATGTGCACGATTATCCGTTGTTTGAATACCAGCCTTATGAATTAGCGCTCAGTTCAAAAATGGTGGACACGGTATTGACGGAGGGTATACAGTTATTGCACGTGCATTACGCCATTCCCCATGCGTATGCTGCGTACATGGCTAAAAAAATCCTATTAGAAAAAGGTAAATATTTACCCGTTGTCACTACGCTGCACGGAACGGACATTACCCTTGTGGGAAAGAACCCTTCGTACAAACCTGCAGTAACGTTTTCAATCAACAAAAGTGATGTAGTAACTAGCGTGAGTGAGAGCCTGAAGAAGGATACGTTGAGCTCTTTTGTGATTAAAAAGGATATTGAGGTTATTCCAAATTTTATAGACATCGATCTATATCAAATAGAAGACCGTTGCAATAGAACACAAATAGCACCCAACAACGAGCGGATTATCATTCATATTTCTAACATGCGTAAGCTGAAGCGTATTCCCGATGTGATTTCTATTTTCCACCGAATTCAGCAAGAGGAAGACGCCATTTTATTGATGCTTGGAGATGGTCCTGAACGTGAGCGTGCTGAACAGCAAACTCGGGACCTAGGAATTGCTGATAAAGTAAAGTTCTTAGGAAAAACCTCAGAGGTCCGTCGATTGCTGTGTATGAGTGATCTTTTCTTACTCACCTCAGAGAATGAGAGTTTTGGATTGGTTGCTTTAGAAGCGATGGCCGCAAAAGTTCCTGTGATCAGTTCCAACGCAGGCGGTATTCCTGAAGTAAATGTTCACGGGGTTACAGGGTATTTGGCATCGCCAGGGGCAGTTGAAGAGATGGCTGCCTTCAGTTTGTCGTTGTTGCAGGATGAGGAGAAATTGGCTCGGTTCAAGCGACAAGCTTTTGATCATGCTAAGAAATTTTCAATTAAAAAGATCGTTCCGATGTATGAAGCGGCGTATGAAAAAGCGCTTGCCACGGTATACTAGTCTTATTTGAGACACGTTTTTAGCGGTTGATTTCGTGACTTGAAAAAAGTCAAGATTTCAGTGGTTTTTAGCTCAAAGCGCAGAATTACCCCCCAATGCGCTTCGTCTTATAGCCTTCTTTTTGCAAATAATCAGTGGCTTTATCGCGGACATTGCCCTGAAGAATGATTTCTCCATCCTTGCTGCTTCCGCCCACGCCGCAGTGTTGCTTTAGTAATTTCCCTAATTCTTTTAGTTCGTCTTCGCTTCCCTGGAATCCTTTAATGATGACCACTTGCTTGCCGCCGCGTCCTTTCTTTTCGAAATAAAGCTCAAGCAGCTGTTCATCTGGATTTAATGGGCTCAGATCACCGTCTTCAAACGTCGGGGGTGCAAATTCTGGATTCGTACTAAAGACAAAGCCTCCTAAGTCCTCTAAATTGATTTTCTTTGGTTTATTCTTTTTAGCCATATCTATGAGCCGCTACATTTCTAGTCTTAGTAATCCAAAAGTAAAGGAGATTGTCCAATTAGTCTCTAAAAGTAAAGTACGTAAAGTCTTTGGAGTATGTGTGGTTGAGGGACGGCGAGAAGTGGAGCGCGCTTTGGCATGCAATTGGGAGTTGAAAGAATTATGGTCTTTGGAACATGCAGCGCCGCTGCAACAAATGCCGGAGGGTGTCGAACACTATGAAGTATCGGCTAAAGTCTATGAAAAGATTGCGTATCGCGATGCTACTGAGGATGTTGTTGCTGTTTTCTATCGTCCCGACAGCAGTTTTGCATCACGTTCTAAAATTTTAGATAGTGCTAGTAGGGTTGTAGTAGTCGAAGGCATTGAAAAGCCAGGGAACTTAGGGGCGATCATGCGTACTGCTTTAGCAGCGGGTGCTGGAGCAATAATTTTGGCAGATCCAGCGCTGGATCCTTTTGGTCCCAATGTCGTTCGTAACGCTACAGGCGCACTGTTTGAGCTTCCGATTTTTATGGGATCGAGCGTTCAGGTGCAGCAATGGCTGAATGAGAGTGGCTTTGTTGGATACATTACGCACATGCATGAGGATGCAGTAGCTATGTATGATGTGAATTGGGCACCTAAATCTGCAATTATATTAGGAGAAGAGAGTAGGGGGCTTTCAGCTGAATGGTTAGAAAAATCCTACGAAAATATCATCATCCCTATGGAAGGAAAATCTGTTGATAGTTTGAATGTAAGTGTGGCTGCAGCCGTGTTGCTCTATCAATGTGCTGGATCGCAAACGAAGTAGGTAAGGGGTTAAAAAGATACGGTCCGCCGAAGCGGACCGTATACCAAACCAATAAACCTAAGCTACCCTTTCGGGTACAATGTAAATATAAGGAGACTTCTTTGTTTGTGCCACTGATTCTTAAATAATTAAAGCGTTTTGCCTTTCCTACATAATTTTCAAGTGTATAGTTTCTAGGTAAAAGTGTCTCGATTGAGACTACTTAGGGTGTGTGTGATTTTAATGCTTCAGCGGTCGGACTTTCTTTAATTGAAATCAATTCATTTGGAGGACCAGCGTATAGTAATTGTCCTCCTAACTCACCTCCTTCAGGTCCAATTTCTATGACATGATCACAACGTTTAATGACATCTAAATCGTGTTCAATCACAAGAACAGTATGCCCCAGGTCAACCAATTCATTAAAGGCACGCAGTAATTTCTTGACATCGTCAAAATGCAGACCGGTTGTAGGTTCGTCAAATAGAAAGAGTGTTTTGCCATTTTTAATTCCTTTTGAAAGGAAAAAAGCCAATTTAACCCGCTGAGCTTCGCCGCCGCTGAGCGTAGAACTGCTTTGCCCGACGTGTGCATAACCTAAGCCTACATCTTGCAGGGGTTGCAGCTTGTTCGCGATCTTTATTTCATTGTGCTGTTTAAAGAATTCGATCACTTCGTCGATGGTGCACTCCAAGATGTCAGCAATGGTTTTTCCATTAAACTTAATCTCGAGTATTTCCGCTTTAAAACGTTTTCCATTGCAAGCTTCACAAGGCAGATGTACATCCGCCATGAATTGCATTTCAATGGTTACTTCGCCTTCACCTTTACAGGTGTCGCATCGTCCACCATCTGTATTAAAGCTGAAATGCTTTGCTTTATAGCCTCTTATGCGTGCTAATTCTTCACTAGCATAAAGATTACGAATATCGTCGTAGGCCTTCAAGTAGGTCACGGGATTAGAGCGCGACGATTTACCTATGGGGTTTTGATCGACCATCTCAACGTGTTGTATCGCATTCAGGTCACCCTTCAATGCCTTATGAATTCCCGGTCGTTCCCCGACCATTTCCAAATGCTTTTTTAGCGCAGGATAGAGGATTTGCTTAATCAGTGTACTCTTACCTGAACCGCTTACCCCTGCTACGACACTAAATACGCCTAGTGGGAAGGAAACATTAAATCCCTTTAAATTGTGTTGACGCACGCCCTCTAAAACAATCGAGCCCGTGGGTTTGCGAAGTTGCTCTGGTAAAGGAATCTGCTTGGTTCCATTTAAATATGCTGCAGTTAACGATGTTTTATGCTCTAGCACATCCTGAGGCAGCCCTGCCGCAATGATTTCACCTCCTAGGTTTCCTGCTGCTGGACCAATATCGATGAGAAAATCGGCAGCACGCATGAAAGCCTCTTCGTGTTCTACCACTACGACGGTATTCCCATTGTCTCTCAATGCTTCAATAACTTTGATGAGTTGCTGCGCATCTTGTGGGTGCAGTCCTATACTGGGTTCATCTAAAATATAAAGCGATCCTACGAGCGAAGATCCCAGCGAAGTAGCCAATTGGATACGTTGGCTTTCTCCACCACTGAGCGTGCTTGAAACCCTGTTTAACGTCAAGTAGGGCAGCCCCACTGAAATAAGAAAGTCTATTCGCGTAGTAATTTCCGTTAGTAATCGCTTCGCAATGCTCGCATCTTGTTCGTCCAATTCCAGTTCATGAAAGAAGATTTTAAGCTTGCGCAGTGGTAATTCAACTAAGTCACTTAAGGAACGGCCTCCGACTTTAACATAATTCGCTTCGGGTTTAAGTCGTTTTCCCTTGCAGGTAGTACAAACGGTTCGTCCGCGGTAACGACTTAACATCACTCTAAACTGAATTTTATAGCTCTTGCTTTCGAGATGCTTGAACAGATCGTTAATGCCTTTTATACCTTTAGCACCTTCCCAAAGCAATGTTTTTTCGTCCTCGGTGAGTTCGATATACGCACGGTGTACTGGAAAATTGTAGGCTGTAGCGCCGAGGATAAACTTATCCTTCCATTTTCCCATCGTATCTCCCTTCCAAGGCGCAATGCACCCTTCGTAAACGCTTAAGTGCGGATTGGGTACAACCAGATCTTCATCGATGCCCATAATGCTTCCAAAGCCTTCACAGCTAGGACAGGCACCCAAAGGATTATTAAAACTAAATAAATGAAGGGTGGGCTCTGTAAAACTAATACCGTCTAACTCGAAGAGACTATTAAATTCCATAGTAGGCCGTTCGTCCATAAAACGCAATTCACAGCTTCCGCGACCCTCATAAAATGCGGTTTGAATAGAATCCTGAAGTCGGTAGTCGTTGTCTTCATCATTAATACGAACTACTGCGCGATCTACAACCAGTTGGATTTTATCCGCGGTGAATGAATTTTCTGTTAAAACATCTTCAATACTAACAATCGCATCTTCGACTAAAATTCGGGCAAATCCTTGCTGCGAGAGAATGGATAAATGTTCGAGGGTTGTCCGGTCTTTAAACGTTACTGGGGCTGTTATGAGAAAACGTGTGCCTTCATCAAGCCGATGAATTGCGTTCATGACATCGCTCACGTTATGTCGTTTTACTAAAGCACCGGATACAGGACTGTAGGTCTTACCGATTCTTGCGAAAAGCAATTTCAGATAGTCGTAAATTTCTGTTGTTGTTCCAACTGTTGACCTCGGGTTTCGACTACTTACCTTTTGTTGTATAGCAACTGCCGGCGGAATTCCTTTAATATATTCCACCTTGGGTTTGTCTAATTTCCCCAGAAACTGACGCGCATAAGCACTTAAACTCTCTACATACCGACGTTGTCCCTCAGCAAATAGTGTATCAAAAGCCAGCGAGCTTTTCCCCGAGCCACTTACCCCGGTGATGACAACAAGCTGGTTTCTAGGTATGTTGACGCTCACGTTTTTGAGGTTGTGAACGGCTGCGCGTTTAATTTCGATGTGTGTAGTCATAGGTGTACGGTGGAGGGCAAAGAACAAATTTAACCGAATTGGAACAGTTTTTGTTTCTTTAGATTTATATTCACCACAGAATTCATCAATAAAACACTTCGCCTATAGGTAGATCATTACGCTAAATCCTTTATTATGAACTTAGGAAAGCTAGCAGACCACGAACTAGTGGAGTGTTACCGTAATGGTCAAGAAATAGCCTTGGAAGTGTTGATACGCCGTCATAAAAAGCGCATCTTTCTCCAGATTTACAGCAAAGTACAGGACCGCCAGGTGGCTGACGATTTGTTTCAAGAGACGTTTATCAAAGTCATTCGTTCCCTGCGCAAATCAAATTATGAGGAGAAAGGAAAGTTTCTGCCATGGGCATTGCGCGTAGCGAACAATACTACGCTAGATCATTTTCGTCGGGAGACTCGGAAGAAAGAAGTGCGCACGAGCGGGGAATACTCCGTTTTTGATACCTATGGCGAATCTGATCGGCCTATGGAAGCCGCGTTAATAGAAGCTCAGATTAGCGAAGATTTGCACCGATTAATTGATGCATTGCCAGAGGAACAGCGCAAAGTTCTGGAGCTTCGCATATTCTGTGGGTACAGCTTCAAAGACATTGCTGAAGAGACGGATGTTAGTATTAATACTGCTTTAGGACGTATGCGTTACGCCATTACCAACATTCAAAAACTTATGGTTGCACATAATATTAGCCTTGAGGGATAATATCTTAACGCACACCATACGAATAGGCAGGGAACCATCGTTATTCCATAGTAATCTCAAAAGAGTCGCTATGGCCAAAACACTACCTTATCAAAATCTGGACGTGGATGCGTCTGAAAAAACTATCCAGTTTTTACTGACTTACAGTAAAGCAACCGCTAGCATTGCGCTAGAAAATCAACTTGAGGAATTAGAATTTCTTTATCAAAATTAAAAAAGCCCGCATTTTGCGGGCTTTTTTAATACTTAGTTGGCAACATCAGAGAAAAATTTCAGTCGCAATAATTGCAATTCATTTTCATCGTAGTCGTCGCCAAATTCTTCGAGAAGTTCTGACATAGATCCGCTTTCACATTCTTCAGTAAGGAATTCAAAAACCTCTTCGATGCTTTCTTCGTCCATAATATCTTCGAGGTAGTAGTCGATATTGATTTTCGTACCGCTTTGAACAATGCGGTCCATTTCATCAATGAGATCTTGCATTTTAAGACCTTTTGCGCTGGCGATATCATCTAAAGGTAATTTGCGGTCCGTACTCTGAATGATGTACACCTTAAGTGCGCTTTTATTCGCAACACTTTTAAAAACCATATCCTGTGGACGGTCAATATCATTTTCCTCTACGTATGCAGCGATTGCCTCTACGATAGTCGCTCCGTATTTTTTTGCCTTTCCTTCACCTACGCCTTGAACGTTTTTCAACTCATCCAGACTACACGGGTAGATGGTCGCCATTTCACTTAAAGAGTTTTCGGCAAATACCGCATAAGGGGGTACGCCTTTTTGCTGCGCAATTTTTTTTCGTAAGTCTTTAAGAACTCCAAAAAGCACATCATCCATTGCTATTACTTTTTTAGTGTCATTAGCGCCACTATTAAGTTGCTGGTAGTTGAGCTCTTTTCGTACTCTAAAGGCCTTAGGTAGTTTACCGGTGTTTCCTTTCTTTGTAACGTGCAATGTCCCGTAAGTCTCTATATTTTTTTCGAGGTAACGACGAATAATGCCTTGGCGAATAACTGCACGCAGATGACTTTCGGTTTTATCTTTTTGAATCCCCCAAGTTCTCAGGGTTTCTGAATCGTTTTGAACCAGAACCGCTGTTTTATTGCCTCTAAGGATGTTAATGATTTCTGAAGTTTTGAATTTGCCGTACGTCTCGTTTACGCAGGCGATGACATCAAGAAGCTCAGCACTAGCTTCCACTTTTTCACGGGGATGGCGGCAGTTGTCGCACATCTTGTCACAATCGTCTTCGTGAAATTCTTCTCCGAAGTAATGTAAAAGAACGCGTCTACGGCAGGTCGCGGCTTCGGCATATCCAGTAGCTTCTTCGAGCAATTGGCGACCAATTTCTTGCTCGCTAACAGGCTTTTTACTTAAAAACTTCTGCAAGCGCTCGATGTCTTTAATGTCAAAATAGGTGATGCACTTACCTTCACCACCATCTCGACCTGCACGCCCCGTTTCTTGGTAGTAACTCTCCAAGCTCTTAGGCATATCATAATGCAACACGTAGCGTACGTCGGGTTTATCGATTCCCATTCCAAAGGCAATGGTTGCAACAATCACATCACAGTCTTCGTTCAAAAAAGCATCCTGATGCTTGATGCGCTTCGCGCCTTCTAAACCTGCATGGTAGGGGAGTGCATTGATGCCATTGATTTGTAATTGTGCTGCAAGATCTTCGACTTTCTGGCGGGATAAACAGTATACAATGGCGCTTTTGCCAATGTTCTGACTGAGTAGTTTAATGATGTCGTGGTCAATGTCTCGCTTTGGCCGCACCTCGTAATACAGGTTAGGTCGGTTAAAACTGGAAAGGAAGATATTGGGCTCTTCCATTCCCATGGTCTTGATAATGTCTGCTTGTACTTTAGGTGTAGCCGTTGCAGTGAGTGCAATGACCGGTTTACGGCCCAATTCTTTTACACTTTGTTTGATGGTTCTATAGTCCGGTCTGAAATCATGCCCCCATTCTGAAATACAATGCGCTTCGTCGATAGCGAAAAAACTGATCTCAATTTCTTTCAGCAATTCAATATTACTAGCCTTGTTTAGCGATTCAGGAGCAACGTAAAGAAGTTTAGTTAGGCCTGCGCGAAGGTCGGAATGAACCTGTTCCATTTCCTTCTTCGTCAAGGAACTGTTTAGGACGTGTGCAATGCTGTCCTTTTCAGAATATCCACGAATGGCATCCACCTGATTTTTCATCAATGCGATGAGCGGGCTAACAACAATTGCTGTTCCCGGGCTTGAAAGTGCCGGTAGCTGGTAGCACATGCTTTTACCACCACCTGTTGGCATGATCACAAAAGTGTCTTTGCCGGCAGCGATACTCTCTATAATGGCCTGTTGATTTCCTTTAAATCCTGAAAAACCGAAATAGGTCTTTAAATGGTCTTCCCAATTCACCGACATAAGCGTGTGGTTTATTCCCTATTAATATACGCCAATTTTCAGCGGATTGTGAAGGTACTACAGATTGTTTTTCGGATTTTTGGCCTTTGAAAGATTCTATGAACACTGCGAACACTAAAAATTCCATGAGTTTTTTGGAGCACCTTGGGGAGCTCCGATGGCATTTAATGCGCAGTTCAGTAGCGGTAATGCTATTTTCCGTGGTAGCGTTTATGAATCGGTCCATCGTGTTTGACCAGTTGATCTTTGGCCCCAAGCAGCCGGATTTCTTGACCTATCGCTTTTTCTGTTGGTTATCTAGTTTCGTTGGCGGAGATGTGTTCTGTTTTGATGAGGTTCCATTTGAACTTTTAAATATGCGCATGAGTGGCCAGTTTCAGATGCATTTATGGGTATCACTTGTCGCGGGTGCTATTGTCGCTTTCCCATATGTTTTCTGGGAAATTTGGCGATTTGTTAAGCCGGGTCTTCACGAAATGGAGCGCAAAAGCAGTAAAGGGGTTATTTTCTTTACAACCGTTTTGTTCCTGCTGGGTGTTTTGTTTGGATATTATGTGATTGTTCCTTTAAGTATTCAATTTTTGGGTACCTATACGGTGAGCGCGGAAGTAGTGAATAGAATCGATTTAACGTCGTATATCAGTATGGTCAGCTCCATTACTTTGGCCACCGGGTTATTGTTTCAATTGCCCATCGTAGTCTATTTCTTTAGTAAGTTGGGTCTTGTAACTCCTGATTTACTCAGGCAATATCGTCGTCATGCCATCGTTGGTATATTGCTGTTGAGTGCGATCATAACACCACCAGACCTCGCTTCTCAAATTTTAGTCACGCTGCCGGTACTTATTCTATATCAGATTAGTATCATGGTGAGCAGACGAATAATGAAAAGAAAAGCTGCACGCTCTTGAAACTAGAAGCTAAAAATATTGTCAAAAAATACCGTTCGCGCACCGTCGTGAATGACGTTAGTTTTGAGGTGAATCAAGGCGAGATAGTGGGATTGCTAGGCCCCAATGGTGCTGGTAAAACAACCAGTTTCTACACGGTGGTTGGTCTTATTCGTCCGTACAGTGGAGCGGTCTTGTTGGATGGCCAGTCCATTCAGAAGATGCCTATGTTTAAGCGTGCCCAGCTTGGGATAGGTTATTTGGCACAGGAGGCTTCGGTTTTTCGTAAACTGAGTGTTGAGGACAACATTAAGGGAGTGCTGGAAATGACTAGTCTTTCCCAAAAGGAGCAAGTAGAACGGCTAGAAGAATTATTAGAAGAATTTGGCTTAAACCACATACGCACTACGCGAGGTGATTTATTGAGTGGAGGGGAGCGCCGTAGAACAGAAATTGCACGAGCGCTTGCCACGAAGCCTAAATTCATACTTCTAGATGAGCCTTTTGCTGGGGTAGACCCTATCGCAGTTGAGGATATACAAGGAATTGTTGCAGGCCTTAAAAAGAAAAACATTGGTATTTTAATAACAGATCATAACGTCCAAGAAACCTTGGCGATCACCGACCGCACCTATCTTATGTTTGAGGGTAAGATTCTAAAAAGTGGTACGGCGGAAGAATTGGCTGCGGATGAGCAGGTACGTCGCGTTTACCTGGGTCAGAATTTTGAGCTTAGGCCGCGCAAATAACCCATTATTCTTTTGTGTAATGGATCGCGCGGAATGCGCGGTTTTCTTCCATTGTAGGCTTCTAGCGTTGGTCCGAAGCGTTCAAGAGCTTTCGCATAAAGAGGCAGGTCGTATGCGTTCATCGCTGCCCAGGTTTCGCGGTTACTCACTGGTTTGCTGCCGCCTTTGTTGTGGTGTTCTGATTGTGTGTTTTTCCAATCTAAGAGTTCTCCGAAGTAAGCAATAGAAGCACTGTAGTGCTCTGTAAAGCCAACGGCATCGAGTCGATCGAAATTGGTTAATGCTTTACTCAACACTTCAGTGTCTTTTAAAAATTCTTTTTGGTTGAGGTATCCACTTAAAAAAGCCGTCTGACGGTTGTTGCTTTGCACCAATTTTGTGAAGTCTTCCGGCGATTCAATCCCTTCCATGAGTTTTGCATGCTTTTCATTCATGCGCTTGCTGTAATGATTGTAATGACTGATGCTTCTTGCGATCGGTTCACGAAGCAGGGTGACTACAATAGCGTTAGAATCTATTACTACCGGACGCAATGGAAAATGACCGTAAATGCATTTGATTTTTGGGTCAGCCAGTGCTTTTGCTAGGTTTTTATCTAAATCTTGATGTGAATAGATGGCGGCTCTTTCACCTTCAGCGTAGTTGGATTCCAATAAAAGTCGCAAGGAAGTCCCTGCGGTTTTTGGGATGTGAATAAAAACGAGTTTCTTTGACTTAGACATAGGCTCGAAAATACGTGTTAAAAATCAAAATACAGGCACCCGTTTTTATTCTTGGCATGCACCGCAGTGGGACGACCATGGTGGCACAGGCATTGGCTGCTGCTGGGGTTTATCCTGGTGCTATATGCGATCATAATTCTGAAGCTCTTTATGCGATCGATATCAACGATAAGATTTTGAGTCAGGCCAGTGGAAATTGGTGGCAAGTCCCGGATATGCAAGCGTTAGAAGATGCTTTGGAATTTGCACTAAGCCCTATTCAAGCTAGCGAGATTTATGCGGCGCATTTGAAAATTGCTTCAGGGAGTTCTTTGCGTCAGTGGTTGCATTATTCAGGGCCTTGGGTTGTTAAGGATCCAAGATTAAGTTTGACTTTACCCTGGTGGTTGCAACGTTTTCCTAATGCCAAGGTCATTTGGGTTCTTCGTGACGAAGCTGCAGTCGTTGATTCGCTCCTTCGCCGTCAGTCACTTTCTCATGAAGCATACAGCGATTTAAACGCTGTAAGTGCATTAGAGTTGGCGCGTGCATACAATGCCAATGCGGCGAAACTCCTCAAACGGTATGGCGTTGATTACCGCGCGGTTCATTATGAGGATTTAACCCATAGTAACGAAGCGGTGCAGCGTAAGACTTGGTTTGGTTTGTACCAGTTTGCAAATGTGAAGCCGGGTCAGATGACGGGCTTTTTACGTCGTGGTAAAAAACACGTTGAAGAAGAAGTGCAGAATAAGTCAACGTATGTGTTGCCTGTCGATGGACCGTTGGTAAGTGTGATCCTTCCTAATTACAACCACGCAGACTATTTAGACGAGCGAATAGCTACTATTGTTAACCAAACCTATAAAAACATTGAAGTGCTGCTCATGGACGACTGTTCGCCGGATGAGAGCAGGAGCGTTCTAGAAAAATGGGCGGCTAAAGATGATCGCCTGGAGGTGTTGTTTAACGAAGAGAATTCAGGAAGCCCCTTTGCACAGTGGGCACGAGGTTCCGCATGGGCAAAGGGTAAATACTTATGGATTGCCGAAAGTGATGATGCGTGTGCATTGGATATGTTGGCATTGCATGTGGATGCTCTTGAGCGCAATGAAAAAGCGGTAATGGCCTACAGTCACAGTCATTTAGTGGATGAGAAAGGTGGGTTTTTACGAGATTTTAGAGAGGATTATGGATTTATATTTGGCGATGCTTCACGCTGGAAATCGGACTTTACGGTGGAAGGCAAGGTAGAGGTTGCGCGGAGTATAATTTTTTCAAATACGGTGCCCAATGCGAGCGGAGTTTTGTTCCGAAAATCGGTTTTTGATCAAGTAGGCGCGCCGGAGACGAGCTGGCGTTTGAACGGCGATTGGTTGTTCTATGCGCGGTTGTTGCAGCACGGTGAATTGCAGTTTTTTGCCGAGGCGAGGAATTATTTTCGTTTTCACGAGCGTACGCAGCGTTCAAGAGCCATTGCCAGTTATACTGCGTTTGATGAGATTTTGGCGATGTATGACATCTTCGAGCGCGAAGGATGGACGGATGAGCAGACCTTGCAATCTGCCCGAGGGCAAGTTGCTATGTGGTGGGCAGGCAATGTGTTTAGTATGAGGTTGAGCTGGGATGTGCTTCGTAATAATGTGCGTTTGTTTCGCGTTTTCAGCGCGTATCGCAACGGATTGCTCATCTATTTAGTGAAAAGCGCAGCAATCAAATCGACAGGTGCTGTCATAAAGGCGATGGGTTTAAAGGAGCCGGTAAAGAAATTGGCCGCTCGATTATTTCCAAAAACGTTTTTCCCCTATTAAATGAAGATATCCGTCATCATACCGGCTTATAATGCTGCGGCGACGCTTGGTGAAGCGCTGCAGTCCGTGGAGCAGCAGCACGTGCAACCCTTTGAAGTGGTGGTGGTAAACGACGGTTCGACGGATGGTACGGCGAAGGTGATTCAGTCGTTCATGGACCGATTGCCTTTGGTTTGTGTGAATCAAGAAAATGCAGGATTGGGTGCAGCAAGAAATGCCGGCATGCGGGCGGCAAAAGGCGATGCGTGGGCATTTTTAGATGCAGACGATGTGTGGGGAGCGAACAAATTGGGCATTGCGGTGCGCTATTTGGAGAAATTTCAGTCGGTACAATGGTTTTACACGCCCATCTTTGAGTGGAGTCCTGGAGATGCCGGAG